>CBIHRH010000049.1:0-13694 GCA_966212365.1 uncultured Emticicia sp.
ACATTATTATGATTTGATTCATTTAATCGAGAGCCCTGTTGCAGAGGTAGTCATAGCAGAAATCGATGGTGAACCCATTGGCTCGGGATATGCTTTGATTAAAGAAGCGAAACCTTATCTGAAACACACCCACTACGCTTATCTCGGTTTCATGTATGTAAAACCCCAATATCGAGGGCAGGGTGTAAATAAGGCAATTCTGGAAGCACTCAAACAATGGGCAATCAGCCAAAATATTAAAGAGATTCGATTGGAAGTATATGATGACAATACAGTAGCAAAAAAAGCCTACCAGAAAGCCGGATTCAAAGGCAATCTGTTAGAAATGCGAATGGAATTAGAATAATGCAGGTAATTTAATCATACAAGCTAATGACAACTGGATTCTTAGTGACAGCAAGTGATAAAATTCAAATCAGATTCAGGCTTTATTGGGAGGAAGCCCCTGTTACGGCTGAGGCATTTCTCAGCATACTTCCTTTTAGCAGAGTGTTTTATCAGGCCAGAGTATCAGGGCAGGAAATCTGGATAGATGATGTACCGCCTTTAGATATTATTCAGGAAAACGCTTCTGTATTTGCTTTACCAGGTGAAGTCGTTTTTGGGCCGCTGAAACCCAAAAGGACTAAAACCGCCAATTGCATGGGGATTTATTATGGAGAAGGCCGAGGATTAGATGCCTGCAATATCTTTGCAAAAGTTTTTGATGAAGATACCGCCTTGCTTCAAACCTTAGGCAATCAAATCTGGAAAAACGGCAGTCAGACACTCACGTTTTCAATTTTAACATAAGACCATTAATGCTAAAGCGATTTTCTGAATTAAGATTTCTATGAAAACTGAAGAGAATTTTATAACGATTGATAGACAAACGGCATCACACTATTTATGGGGAGATAATTGTGATAGTTGGGTGTTGGTTGATAGCCCTGATTTATCAGTTAAGCAGGAATCTATGCCAAGTAGCGCAAGAGAGAAACTGCATTTTCATACGCATGCGCAACAGTTTTTCTTTGTGTTGAAAGGAACAGGCTCCTTTTACTCTGAAAATGAAAAGATATTAGTAGGGGAGCAAAAAGGTTTATTGATAAAGCCCGGTACTCAGCATTATATCGCTAACGAAACCGATCAAGTATTAGAGTTTCTGGTGATTTCACAACCATCAACCAATCAGGATAGAACGACACTTGAATAAAACAAAACCATGGATGATTATTCGAAAAAAGTAAGAAGAACAGACCGACAGGAAACAGACGAAGAGTTTCTGGTTGAATTATTGAATGAATCTGTTTCTTGTTCAATAGCTATTGAGAAAGAAGGATTTCCGATAATGCATGTGGCTTTTTTTGTTTACAATGAAGCAAATAAGGAAATCATCTTTCATTTTTCAAAGCATGGCTATGCCGGGCAGGAGATAATTGACGGGAGGAAGGCATGTATTTCTGTGTATAAATATGGTAAACTATATACCTCTACCAAAGCCGTTGATTTTGGTTGTGAGTACCAGAGTGTGATTATCTATGGTAAGATTCGCATAGTAACAGATGAGGCCGAGCGCATGGAAGCGATGCAGGTATTTTTTGATAAATTCTTTGCACAGATACCTAAAGATACTTATGAGCCTATGACTTCAGCACAGGCCAGACCTATTTATGTAGCTAAAATCAAAATCGAAAATTGGTTTGGTAAACAACATCTGGTTCCGGGCGCTGCTTTAGATGCTTTTTATTATCCGGCTTCACCAGTCATTTAATATTTTGTACTGTCTTTAAAAAGGTAAAGACGCAAAACTGCGTCTTTACGAAATAAACAAACTTTTAAAACAAAACTACGAAAATTATATAAGAAAGATTTATGTCATATTGTTTAAATAGCTAAAGCAATACTATATAAGGTAGTATTGCTTTTTTAATATAAAATTAGGTTAATGAGGAGTAAAATGCTTATGTATTACACCTCTTTTGTAAATATAGAAAAGTTAAAGCGGTTTAGTGAATTTTCTCAGGATTTTTATTTGAAAAAATTATTAAGAGGTTTTGTGCCACGAAAATACTAAGCGGTTTGTGCAATAAATGAGATGATTGAAAGAAAAGAATTTATAAGAACCAGGTCTAAACTAAGTTTATGTTATTTTTAAATGTATACAAGCAGGTAATTTCTTGAAATCAATTCTTTTCTTTCAGAAAGTATCTGCATTATTTATTAAGTTTGTATAGACTGAAGCATAACATCTGATTGTAAAATTATGGAAATTTCAGCTATTAGGAACCAACCTTTTCGAGAGGCCTTAGAAGCCATTGATGCGGGGAATATCAATGCTTTACAAAACTTATTGGAGGCATATCCGCAACTCATTTATACAAGACTTGATATACCTACAGAAGGCTACTTCAAACAACCTTATCTGATTTGGTTTGTGGCTGATAATCCAATCCGGAATAAGAAATTATCATCCAATATTGTTGATATTACCCGATTGCTGATCGAGACAGCTAAGAAAAATACCTTTAATGATTATCAGCACTGTATAGATTATACGTTAGGTTTGGTGTCTACCGGTAGCGTTCCTCGTGATTGTGGAGTACAAATTGAAATGATTGATTTGCTGATTGATGCAGGTGCTTCTCCGGGAGGTGGAATTGGTGCCTTAGCACATGGAAATATTGACGCTGCCAGACATTTAATAGACCGGGGCGGAGAATTAAGTCTGGCAACTGCAGTAGTCCTTGATATGATGGAGGATATACAAAGGCTATTAAATGAGGCTACTTCAACGGAAAAAGAAATAGCTTTAATGATGGCTGCTTTTTATGGTAAAACGGATATACTCAGACTTTTAATTGAGCATGGTGTTAATGTAAATGCCTACTTATCTCCGGCATCAGGTTTTCACTCTCATGCCAGTGCTTTACATCAGGCGGTTTATTCCACATCATTAGATGCAGTAAAAGCTCTTATAGAAGCAGGAGCAAACCTGAATGCTAAAGACCTGGTTTATGGAGGCACACCACTGGGTTGGGCCATGTATATGCAAACAGAAGAAACTGATCAGGAGAGGGTAAGAAAGTATGCTGAAATTGAGGAGTTTTTGCTTGATATAATGAAAGCGCCGGAATAGTAATCGGCGTATATAAATTAGGGCAATCCTGCACATACGCTGAATTATATCTTTAATAAATAATCTTAAGGTGATACAGGACTATCCGCATTGTTTAAAATCTTCATCAATTCTTTTTCATCTATGCTAGATAAGTTTGATACCTTTTCCAAAGCTTTTATATAAGCATCATTTTCATTCATCCGCTCAAAGTCTCCGTTTACAAAATGATGTTTGTTTTCTCTGGTCAAAACATTGATGATAGATTTAGGAGTCATTTTAATTACTTTCATTTTATCGCCATGAAAAACTATATGCAGTCGAGCTATCAATAGAAAAAGTAGTGGGCTGAAAAGTATCTATAAAAAACGGACTACCCAAATAAGAAATCAAACGAGATGTAGGGTTTGCGCCAGAGTCACCTGTTTGGCTCTTTACCGCAATTGTCGTTACTTTTTTCCCATCTATTATTTCTATTTTAGGTATCTGTGAGCTTAAACGAACATTGAGACCTTGAGCATGAGTGCCAGAATAGACCATAAAGGCAAGAAGCAAAACTATTGTCTTTTTCATACTTTTTTTAGTTTTATTGTTTTAACCACTCCATTGCTTTTTCAATATAACTTGTTTGATTAATGCTTTCAATATCAGGTGTAACTTTTCCACCATACATTTTCCTGGTTCTATCGGCCATAGTTGATACTGTCAGGTAAAGTATGGCACCGTCGGGCATATCGATATTTTGGTTGGCAGTTGATAAACCGCAGGTTGATATACCAAAAAACCGGGTATTGGGTCTGGCTTTAAACGCAATGGCTATGGCCTCTCCTGAGCTTGCGGTGGCTTCATCAATCAACACGGCTACTTTTGGATTTGGTTTTTTCAATACATAAGGATTACTCAATTGAAATCCTGAAGTAACACCATTTTTATAACCCCATTCAAATTTCCCATTATCAGTATCGATAAAATAGCCCGCTGTTCCTTCTCCCAATATAGGGCCGATTCCTCCTAACATAGGCCACATATTCCCTCCGCGATTATCTCTTAAATCAACAATCCAACCCCTGATAGATTCATTGTCTGAGGCTTGTATAGCGCTCTGAATAGCCTTGGCATAATTGGTAGCCTCTGTGCTCTGACTAGATCCGGCAAAAGTGCCGACCTTTACATAGCCTATTTCTTTGTCTATTGAGGGTATAACAGGAGTAACACCGGTGCAATTCTTTAAAGTGCCACTCATTAAATATTCCCCTTTGCATGTTATAAAAAAACTATGAGAATCCTGCAATTGGGCGAGTGCCAGCTTAATGGCTTCTGTTGTTTTAGAATCATCTAAGCTTTGTGCGCCTGTAGTTTTATCCAGTACATTTTTTTTGAAAACCGCCCAGGAAATAGATCTACGATTAATCGAATGGTTTTCCATATTCGATAGAAGTATGTTAAGGTAGGCCTGAACGTCTGGATTAGTAGCGGGTTCAGTATCTTTCTGACATTGGCTATTAGTGATGGAAATAATGGTAAGTATTAAAGGGTATAGGAATCGTTTCATGCAAAAGGTCTTTAAAGTCTCTGCTCAGAAATTATCAGAAGGTGTCTTAAGACCTAATGCATAAGCGTATATACAGGTTGTATGCAATAAAAAAAATATTGATGAACTGGCTTTTTCCATTTATGGTTCTCCTTCGATTAAAACTCTTCACTTATCAGTTCATGATTTACAAATGCTCCGGTAGCCGAGCCTGATGCTACTGCCATTGCCACCGAGCGCATAGGGTTTGAGTTATCACCACAGGCAAAGACTCCTGCTATATTGGTTTTTTGAAAATTGTCTGTTTTTATCAAACCATGTTCGGTCAATTCACACCCCAATGCTTGCAGAATATCAGAATGTTGTACAAAGGCAGGTCTTGAATAAATTGCATTCAGTGTGATAACAGAGCCATCTGTTAAGACAAGTTTTTCAATATGTCCGTTTGTATGAACTAATGAATCAATACCAGTTTCAATTACGGTTATATTGTACTTTTTAAGTTTAGTGTTTTGCTCTTCGTTCAACGTAGATTTACCATTAGTGAAAAGTATAAGGTCTTTTGTCCATTGATGAATTAACTGCACATAGTGCATGGCTGCATCACCATTGGCGATAATGCCTGTTTTTTGAGCCCTTATTTCATAACCATGACAGTAGGGGCAATGCACTGCCGAAAGTCCCCAGCATTCGGCAAAGCCTTTTATATCCGGCATTATATCTTTTATGCCTGTAGCTAATACTAATTTCTTAGCAGGGAAAACTTCGCCTGTTTGTGTTTCGACAATGAAGCTATTCTCCGTTTTAGATGCATTAATAGCTAATCCTTGATAAAACCCGACTGTATTATACTGACCTATTTGAGCCAGGGCGATATCTGCTATTTCTTTAGGCTTTTTACCGTCTTGTGTAAGAAAATTATGTGAGTGGGGTGTTTGCTGGTTGCAGGGTTGTCCACTATCAATCACTAAAACCTTTCTTAACGCGCGTCCTAAACTCATAGCTGCTGAAAGCCCCGCATAACTTCCGCCTATGATGATTACTTCAAATTCCTGACTATTTGCCATCTGATGAATACTTTTAAATTATTGAACTATCATTTTGCAAAGGTAAGAATAATTATATAAATGCAACATTGTTGCAAATAATTTCTTAGACTTTCTTAAGATATTATGCCAGGTGTTGGGAATAATTTTTTTTGTATGTACTTTCATAATAATATTGAGATTCAACAGAACCTTTAATTCGACACCCCTGCAAAAGTGAATAGAATTGACAGGCTTGTGGCAATTTTGACCACCTTACAATCAAAGAAATCTGTAAAAGCAGAATTCATCGCCGAAAAATATAAGATAAGTATCAGAACTGTTTACAGGGATTTAAAGGCACTTGGAGAAATGGGTGTTCCTCTGAGTTTTAAGAATAAAAAAGGTTATTCTATTATGCAGGGTTTCTTTTTGGCTCCTGTTTCATTAACAAGTGAAGAAGCAAATGCGTTGATATTATTGGTTTCTTTATCTGAGAAATTTGCAGACATTACCATAAAAAAGAATGCAGATAATGCCCTGGATAAGATTAAATCGGTTTTGAAAAGCGGTGAAAAAGAAAAAGCTGAATATTTGCATACGCAAATCAGAATCTATCAACCTCAAAACAAAGAAAATCAACCAGATTATCTGACAGATATTCAGAATGCTATTGTTGATAAATACCTATTAAAAATTTGCTACCTGGATAATAATGGACAGGAAAGCCAGAGAGAAATAGAACCCATAGGCCTCACTTTTTATTCGAATCAATGGCACCTGATAGCCTGGTGTTGGAAACGAAGAGATTATAGAGATTTTAAAGTACAACAGATAAGCAGCTTAGAGGCAACCCAGGAAAAATTCAGGAAATCAGTTCATCTGGACATCAACGGATATATCAATTCAATCAGCTAAAATATTTTTAAAAATAGTGTCATAGGGTTGTCAGTAAGTGTACTTTTATTTGCAAAAAAATAGAAACAAATATGAGCATCATACCTAAACTATCGACCTCTCTTAATAGAAGAGATGAAGTGCCGAATCAGGAATTAGCAAAAGAACTCGTTGAAACTGAAAACCAAGAGGCTGTCGCTGAGCTGATTCAGAATCTTTCAAACAAGAACAAGGATATCCAAAGCGATTGCATCAAGGTTCTTTACGAAATAGGCGAGGCAAAACCACAATTGATTGCATCCTATGCCAGCAACTTTGTTGAGTTATTAGACAGCAAAAATAACCGTCTGCAATGGGGGGCCATGACAGCTCTTAATACGATTACTTCAGAAAGTCCGGCTGTGGTGTTTGGGGCTTTGGCCAAGCTGGCGTCAGTAGCCGATAAGGGGTCTGTTATTACAAGAGATGGCTATGTAAGTATCCTGACGAAATTATGCACGGTAGCAGCTTATAGTAATGACGCCTTTGACCTGCTTCACGAACAGTTTTTAGTTAGCCCAACCAACCAATTGCCCATGTATGCCGAGAATGCAATGGGGATAATTGATGAAGCTCATAAACCTGTCTTCATCAAAACGCTTACAGCAAGGCTCTCTGAGTTTGATAAAGAAAGCAAACGCAAACGTGTTGAAAAGGTATTGAAGAAATTGCAGAGTAAATAATATTAAACGGCTGGCATAGAGTTTTTGTACTGGATAAATGTTCACCAAATCATCCGAATCCATGTACAGAGCCTTAATATGTTTCTTAATATTATTATTCCCCTTAGCAGCTTATGGACAACGTGTCGCCAATTTCTCTTACAAAAACTTCAATGCCAAAGACTTTGAAGCCTATGGCTTCTGGGTAAATGCCAATCAGGTAGGTGATGTTAATTATTCTTATAAAACACCCGAAGGAGATATAAAAAGCATGAAACTCCAATACGAAGGAGTAGATATGCTGAATGGCGAAAAAGCATTTAAGGTGCTTTTTCCGAATAATCTGCTACTGTATGTAATTCCGAAAAAGAATAATACTTTAAAGATTGTCAGCCTTGATGGCAAATATGCAAAGACCTTTCGGTGGTTATACGAAGGCCCCGTTGAGGGTAGAGGAACGTTCTGCGAAGCCTGCGCTGAAAATGCTAAAGAGGCTACCAAGCTATTGACAATGTATTATCTGAAGTAATATAATCTTTAAATGAGCTTCATACTCCGGCAGCCAGACCGTCGGAGTATTTTTTTTATAACCATTTAATTCCCCAAACCCGCCATTCAAGAACTAAACCCTGCCATCCAAGCATTTATAGTTGGGTACACACATAATTTCAATGAACTTTGTGACATCAAAAGCAGATAAAACAGCCAGAAACGCCATGAAAACTTTTTATAATAATCCACTAAAGAAATTTCTTAACTACCCTCTTGCCTGCGTAATATTCCTGTTTGGGAGTGTAGATTTAAGAAAACTGTTAAAAAACCTATAATCAAATTTGATTAGCTATTACTTAAAAATTTAGTGTCAGTAAATATTTGACATGAAAAAGCTATAATAACTGCTGTATTCTATAATTATTTATAAAGTCTGAATAAATTAATAATTCAAAATTATTTAAACATTTAGATTTAATGAAAATTTCAAAATATTCTGAAATTTCAGAATTAAAACTTTATTCTTTTTGAACTGGACGATTCTCTGCGAATAACAACCGCGCCACGCCTATACTCGTCGAGTAGAGGCATGGCACGGTAGGCTTAGAAAGGCTTTGCAGTTAGCTCCCCTTCAGGGGCGGGGGGCGCTACTCGTTAAGTCCAGTCGTATTCACAGGCTTCTCAAAAGTCCACTCCGTACGAATCAACTTCTTCTGAGCCGGATAAACCTCATCCAGCGTATTGGCATCGTACACACGACCGTTTTTCACAACCATCTTCAATGTATTGGAGTTACGAATATTCTCCAGCGGATTCTTATCCATAATCAACAAATCAGCTAATTTACCTTTTTCAATACTGCCTAAATCCTGGTCTAAACCAAGGGCTTTAGCCCCAAGAATAGTAGCCACTTTCAAGGCATCATGGTTTTTCATACCCCCACTTTGCATCGACCACAATTCCCAGTGATAACCCAATCCCTGAAACTCACCATGACTACCAATACCTGCAAGAGAGCCACTTTCTACCATCGACTTCATCGATTTCGCATGTTTCTGAAACACGTGCTCTTCCGGCAAAAACCATGTACTTACCCGACGCGTCTTTTCCGCCAGTTCATCATACGGCATAAAATTCTGCATCTTCTTGTCGTGGTATGGGTTCTCAGTTTCGAAATAATAGATTTCAGCAAAAGGCCCGCCATACGATACCAATAGGGTAGGAGTCACCGCCATTTGCGAGTAAGCAATGCTTTTCACCACATCATTATACAATGGATACACCGGAATGGCATGTTCATGACCCGGATAACCATCCAATAAGTTCGTCATGTTCAGCTTGTAGTTCAATCCTCCTTCGGTAGTAGGCATCAATTTCTGGTCTCTGGCAGCCTTGATAATCCACTGGCGACTCTGACGATTCCCTGTCAGATACATTTTGATATACTTCGAATTATAGTACTTACTATACTGTTTCAAAGCGTTAATAGCCCCTGTTGAATCCTTGATATTATACGCCCAGAAACCAACACCCGGTCCGGTTGAATAGATTCTTGGCCCGGCAATTTTGCCTGCTTCCACCATATCACCGTAGGTAAATACATCGGTCGTAGCCGTTTGAGGGTCACGGGTAGTCGTTACCCCATACGCTAAGTTAGCAGCATACACCCATACCTGATTTTTCTGGATACCCCACTGCGGCCACATATGTGCGTGCGTATCCACAAAGCCGGGTATGACCGTCTTCCCTTTCACATCTATTACTTTGGCCTTGCCTGTCCCTTTGAGCGTTCCGCTCTTGCCTATATCCTTGATTCGATTATTTTCAATGAATATATCCGCGTTTTCCAACACTTCATTACCTTTCATCGTAATCACGCGAGCGCCTTTCAATAGCACCGCTCCCGATGGCATATCCCGGCTGAAATAGATTTTTATCTCGGTTTCCTCCGGCTTGTATTTCGGCTCTTCTTTTTTCACCGTTGCTTTCTTGGCATCTTTCACTTTCACGCTATCGGTTTTAATCTTGATAGTATCCGATTTCGCTTTGTTTAACGAATCTGCCTTGCGTTTCTCTTCCGCTTTCTTCGCCACTTTCACACTATCCTCAAAAGTCTTGGCTTTCTCTAAGTTGTAAACAATATGATAACGACCCAGCGACCAATGCACTTTCTTCGAATCGCTCGACCACGACGGGAACTCTCCACCTAACTCAGTCAGCTTTTTAGCCGGAAATTGCGCTGAACCCACATCAGCTACCGAGATATTCACCGTTTTACCTGTCTTAGGTACATCCAGCGTATAAATTTCATTATTAATCTGCGCCAATGCCTGGTCGCCATCAGGTGACATAATCAGCTGCGATGCCTCCGTAGGTTTGGTTACCTCCATAGCCTGCGCCGCTTTTTCTGATAGCATACAGTTGTGCGCAAAATCTTCACCCTCAATGCTCATGCCATAGGTCGTGATACCCGTTACTTTTACATGCGTTTTTTCATCCGTGCCATCCCACTTAATCGATTGTAAAGTGCCATCACTTCCGCTCAGATAAATGCGATCAGGCATATTGCTCACAAAGTGCGGCGTAGAGCGGTTGCGGGCTTTATCAATTACTGTCACACGGCCACCATTGGCATCTATCCAGCAGATATCATCTTCTGAACTATTGGCCACAGGCCCGATAGACGATTTAAAGTTTTGCAGACTGGTACGCAAAAACACAATGCGGTCGTTTTTTGGTGACCACGCAGGTTGGGAATACAAGGCAGACGATTGCGTCAGTTTCTGCAAATTAGGCGTGCCTTCTACATTTACTTTGTATAAATTCCCACCCTCAGGTGTCCAGGTCGTGAATACTAAGTTCTTGCCATCGCTCGACCACGCCGGTTGGGCTTCAGTGAAATCATTGGTACTGAGGAGGCGAGGCGTACCATTGGGATAATCGGCCACGTAGAGGCGATTCAAGGCCGTAAAAGCTAATTTCTTACCATCAGGCGAAGCCACCGCATCGCGAATCTGAGTAATCAAAGCATGCGTAGTATCTGAAATCGGGTATTTGAATTCCAGTTGAGGGCCCATTTCAATCTCCATATCCACATTGAATGGAATCTCTACAGGTTTTTCCCCATTCACCCAGATTTTATAAATCTTGCCACCATACGAAGCCAGCACAGCCTTATTATCAGGTGTAAACGACATCCCCGGCAAAACCCCCATCGTAGCGATAGACTCCTGCTCATCGCGTTGGATAGGGTAGGCGAGCCATTTTTCGTCACCGTTTTCCAGATTGCGTAGCACCAGGCCCGTTTTATCTTCGTAGCGAGAGCCATACACCAGCCATTTGCCATCGCCCGAAAGCGTAGGCGTAAAGGCCGAGCCATATCTCGAGGTAATCGTTGTGCGTTTGGCATTATCACGGTCGTAGATACCAATCTGGTATTGCGGCATCATGGCGTTGTAGTTCCAGGCACCACTACGCTGCGAGAAATACACATAGCGGCCATCATGGCCTACGGCAGCATCAATCGTTTTCAGATTCGTAGGTGTGTCAATCAACTGTACCCCTCCGCCACCGTTGTGGTGCACCATCCAGAGTTGTACGTTCATCCGGCCTTTCGAGTACACAATATATTTGCCATCGGGTGTCCAGTCAGCCGATGTATAGTTCTGGTCGCGGTCTTTCGTTACCTGCACCGTATCTTTTTTCTCAAAATCAATATACCAGACATTGTCCGACCCCGTGCGGTCAGAGATAAACAGCAGCTTTTTACCATCCGGACTATAGCGCGGATGCGTATCAAAAGCCATCCCCTTCGTTATATTCGTAGCTTTACCCCCGGCAAACGGAATGGTGAATAAATCGCCCATCATATCAAACACAATCGTTTTGCTATCCGGACTCACATCGACTGATAACCACGTACCCTCGGTGGTGTTCATACGCATCGTGCGCGACGCTTTCAGCGGTAAATCTTTGTAACGTATATACTTGGTCGTGTCTTTGGCTGCTTTAATAGTATCTTGCAGCGAAAGAAAAAGTCGCGAAAAGCTGCGACCCTTAGAAGCAAAGACGCCTGCCACCACGCAGCACCCAATGCCAATACTCAGTAAAGCTGTTTTCAAGGTAAGAGTTGGTTTCATTTAATTTTATTTTTATAGAAGTGTTTTTTGGTAAAAATATTAAATTTTTTGGGGATTTGGGTGGAGTGGTGGGAAATAAACATAGAAATGGTTTAACACTTTAAACCTCTCCCCACTGATGGTTATTGTGCACCCAAAAGTTTGGTTCTTAAATTTCTCCTCCTTGAAAAGGAGCGGACGCCGCGCGGGAGTACCCTAAAATAACCGATTTTTCACGAGAACACAACAGTCCCAACAATGAAAAGACTCTTTTCATCCCCTCCCCACTGTTGGGCGGACGCCGCGCGGGAGGGTTAGGGCGACCCGCGTAGGGTGGGGCTATTTTTACGCAGCCATATCTTAATAGAAATCTATAACCCAAAATAACTTCTAAATATGCCGGCTACTATTAAGTGTAGCCATAATCTCAGGGTTGCGGCCATCATCAGGTAGCTCAAATAGCGTAACGTAAGGCACTTTTTCACCTCCTGATTTATGGTCAATCTCCTGTTTATCCCGCCACAAATCCGGCCGACGGTTCTTGAGCCAGAATATCTGCGCCCTCACATCAGGTATTACCTCCCTGGTCGTCACCCTGATTTTCTGCAAACCCTCCCTTTCCTCATCCAAAAAGGTTCTCACCGTATTGGTAACCTTTTCTGCTTCCCCTTGAGTAGTTGCTACACTGCTTTTCTGTAAACTATTGCTATCTTCATTCAAAAAGGTTCCCACCGTATGGGTCACCTTTTCCAGTTCCCCTTGAATAGTCGCTAAACCGATTTCCTGCAAACCCTCTCTTTGCTCATTCAAAAAAGTACCCACCATAGTAATAACCTTTTCCAGTTCGGCTTGAATGGTCGTTAAACTGATTTTCTGGAAGCTATTACTATCCTCTTTCATAAAGGTTCCTACTGTTTTAGTAACGTTTTCAGATTCCCCTTGATTATCTGCTGCCCTGACATACTCCGTAACTACCTGCTCGTAGCTATACCCAACCGCCCTTCTATACAGGCTACGGGCTACTTCCATATCAGCCAGGTCTTTCCCTCTTCTGATAGACTCCTTAAAACCCGGATACTTATTCATCCATTTTTTAATAGTCGTAGCAGACACCCCAAAAAACTCAGCCAGTGTCTCATTTGTAGCCCCTAACAGGCAATAATTATAGGCCTGCTCATCATACTCAGCCCGATAGCCAGTGATACCCCTGCCACCGGCATTCATTTTCTCTTCTTTCATTGTCTTAATTGTTGTGTGGTTTGTAATCTAGTAAATTTCCGGCTTTGAGTTGTGATTTCAAAGGGTTTGGGGAGGTTTTTGGTAAAATCATACTGGTGGGGGGAATATGAAATAGTATTTCTGTAGATTTCAGTAGAGACGCAATGCATTGCGTCTTCAGGGGATTATGACTAGGGCGAAATGGTTACCGGGGGAGAATTTTTCTAAATGATGTGTTTTTTTCAGCATGTAGTGTGCGTGGCACTTTCTTAGGTATGATATAGAAACGTATATGCATATTCGTGCCTTGCAGCAAAAGCCGCGACCTTTAAAGCAAAATTCCAACACTATATAGCACCCAATGCTAATACTTAACGAAGCAGTTTTCAAAGTAAGAGTAGTTCTTATTTAAATAATTTGATTGGAAGTGTTCTTTGTAAAATATGGAATTTTTCGGAAATTTAGGTGAGGATTAGAAGAAATAATGTGTTCATAGGTAAACGCTACTTATTTTGTAAGCCAAACATTGTAAAGTAAGTATTTATAATATATTTGTTTAAATCAAAGCATTTTAAAAAATAACGTAGTGATAAAAAGTAAATTTATCTTTAGCTC
>CBIHRH010000050.1:0-13624 GCA_966212365.1 uncultured Emticicia sp.
TAAAATAACAAATGTATTGTCATCTTACATAAGCGGACTTAAGCGACCGACGCCCGGTACGCTTCACACTACTAAAATTGTTCCGCTGTTATCTTAGACGGCGACCGCGCGGCGGACCGTTTCAGTCGCTGATACTTAAAGAGGCAAATAAAAATGTTAGACAAGTTTTATTTTTAAAAAACTTACCTGATTAAAAAAATTATGAAAAACATACCCATATACGCTTTGTTCCTGATGTCTATTTTGTGCACTTCCTGCGCACAAAATCAAACAAACGTATCAAAAGATAACATCAAGTTCGAAATTAAAGACATAGGGCCTAACATAATGGCTCGTAATATAAAAAAAGGCAGCAATGGCACCATTTTAATTGCCGGCCCTAACAACGCATCATTTGGTGATATTTTTCGATATGATGGAACAACTTTTACTAATCTTACTAATAAAATAGGTCAGCACAGATTCTGGGATGTTCTGGAAGATCGACGTGGAAACCTTTGGTTCGCTACTATTGACTCAGGTGTTTATCATTTCGACGGGAAATCCTTTCAACATTTTACAACTAGGGATGGACTTCCCAATGATACGGTCAGGTCTGTTTATGAAGATAAAGCCGGCATTATCTGGTTCGGCACCGGAGGTGGAATAAGCCGCTGGGATGGTAAATCTTTTCAAAATTTTACCTCTCCGAACGCCCCGCTTTTTTATAAAAAAGCGCATTGGAATAATGAGATTAATACAATCATTGAAGATAAAACAGGGAAATTGTGGGTTGGCACAAGGGGCGACGCCTTTGTTTATGACCCCGCTCGGCGGTCCGATTCGGCTTCGCTCAGGGCAGGCGGGAAACAATTTACCACTTTAACTCATAAAGACGAACCTTTTCTTCATGTTACGGCGATAATGGAAGATAGAAAAGGCACTATCTGGCTAAGCGGTTACAATGGCTTTAGAGGAGGCCGTCGACCCGGTGGCCTCTATCGCTATGACCAGGCAGGAGGCGGTACCTTCACTAAGGTATCGGAGAGGGGTGCTTATGCTATAATCCAGGATAAAAAAGGAAATATCTGGACTACCGGTCCGGTAAATCCGGCTAATCAGGCGGTACAGGCAGTTTCCCGATACGATGCAGAGTCCTTGTATAGTGATAATCCTACTGTAACCGAAATTATGTCAGGAAAAGCTTTCTTTGGGCTTCTGGAAGCTAACGACGGAAGTATCTGGTTTGGAGATGCGACCGGAGTGTATAGTTACAACGGAACAACTATCACGGATTTTTATCGAAAAGATGGCCAGAAAAAATATATCATAGATACGAAGCAAAGTGCTGTAGTATGGAAAGTTTCTAGTCTACTTGGTGGATGGGAAGGTACTAAATTTCTTGGTGATGGTTCCAACACAGGGGGCGTAGATATATTAAAAGGAGAGTTGTTGATCGACAACCGTCAGCTACTGGGCGGTAGCTTTGAAGTCGATATGAATACCATTGAAAATTTTGTTGATCAACGTTCATTCAATCAATTACCTCCATTTTTTGATGTCAAAAAATTCCCTGTTTCTTCTTTCGCCATTACGAAGGTTGAAAAATGGAATGATGGGAATACAAGAAATGAAGGAAATTTAAAAATTACAGGAATGCTGACCATTGAAGGTATCACGAAGGCAGTAACTTTCCCAGCTAAAATATTCTTTAAAGACGGAATGGACGGAACCGTCGAGGTGAATGGCACGTTGGTCATTGATCGAACAGATTGGGGTATTGATTATAATTCAGAAAAGCGCTTTAATCAGTATGGTGAGGGAACTATTTCAGACGACGTTAAACTCTTGATGCACTTCGTAGCAAAAAAATAATAGCTGAATCCATCAGACTTCAACCAGATCCGATTATGTCATTCCTTTACAGGAACTTCGTCAGAAGTAATACGTATTGCTGACAATTTCATAAACCCCAAATCGCTGGTAGCCTATCACGAACAACAATCTAACTATCAAACTTCAAAATAAACTCATGAAAAAAACAACCACTCTTTTAATATTAGTGCTCCTGATACTTTTTGTATCCGCTGAAACCATTGCTCAATTATCGTCTCAGAAAATTGATTCACTAGTGGAAAATGCCCTGATAAAGTTGAAGGTAGCTGGCGCAGCTGTAGCCATTGTTAAGGATGGTAAAGTAATTCACCAGAAAGGCTATGGTCTTGCTTCTATTACAACAAAGGAAAAGGTGAATGAATATACCAATTTTCAGATTGGGTCAAATACCAAAGCATTTACAACGACTGCACTTTCTATTTTAGAAGATGAAGGCAAACTGAAGTGGACCGATAAAGTAAAAGACCACCTGCCTGAATTCAAAATGTATAATGATTATGTAACGGAGAACTTTAATATACAGGACCTTTTAACGCATCGTAGCGGACTCGGATTAGGTGCCGGCGATCTGATGTTTTTCCCAGATGGTGCCAATTTTACCATAAAGGATGTTTTGACCAGCTTTCAATATTTTAAACCTGTTTCTGCTTTTCGAACCAAATATGATTATGACAATTTACTGTATATCGTGGCAGGAGAAGTAATTGCCAGAGTGAGCGGTATGAGTTATGACGCATTTGTCCAGAAACGAATCATTGAGCCTTTGCAAATGAATAATACATTTGTTGGCAGCTTGATGAAAGACAAAAGCAACAGGGCAACACCACATTCAGCTGTGTCTGGGTCCATCAAAACAATTAACGCTCAAAATGCGGGACTGGATAGCCCTGCCGGTGGAATATTTTCGAATGTGGCGGATATGTCAAAATGGATGCTGGTTCAATTAAACAGAGGTAAGTATGGACCTGATTTAAAAACATCCTTATTTTCTTCGAAAAACCACGATGAAATGTGGCGCTTGCATACTGTTTTAGAAACCAATCGGTTTCCAAGATATAATTCTCATTTTAATGGCTATGGTTTGGGCTGGTTCCTGACCGATGTGAAAGGTAATTTAAAAGTATCACACACGGGAGGATTACCGGGAATGATATCAGAAGTAACTATGTATCCCGATTTGAATCTGGGAATAGTGATATTAACCAATTCAGATGAGGGTGGTGCATTTTTGTCGGCGGTTTCTGGTACTATTGGCGACAGTTATTTAGGTCTGGACGATTTTGGCTGGACGGATAAAGTAGCAGGATGGATGCAATATCAAAACAATATGGGTGATGGCGTAACAAAGAAAGTCTGGGAAAAAGTTGAATCAGCAAAAAACGTAAAAGTCAACAACTACGACTTTATTGGAGTATATGAAGACCCTTGGTTTGGAAAAGTTGAAGTGTTTGAAAAAGATAAAAATTTATGGTTTAAATCTTACCGTTCTCCAAAATTAAATGGTCCGATGGCTTTTTATAATGCCAATACATTTGCTATAAAATGGGAATATCAGGCTATGAATGCCGATGCACTGGCCATGTTTTCATTGGATGAAAAAGGCAGAGCGCAATCAATAAAAATGAGGGGCATTTCGCCAAATATTGATTTTAGTTTTGATTTTCAGGATCTGGACTTACATAGGAAGGATGATTTTAAAGCTTATGAAGGATACTATACCTTTCAGTTTGAACCGGGGAAAGACGTGTATATCAGGATACTCACCAGAAATAACCATCTGGCTTTAGTTGAAACATGGAATGGCGGAGAAATTACTTTTGATCAGCAGTCTGAACTGGAATTTTTTAATGAAAGGGGAAATTACCCGCTAAAGTTTACTAAAAATAAAGAAGGGGCCATTGTTGAGGTTCTTGTACACAATAAGGATGTATGGAAAAAGGCTAATGATTATAAGCCGTAATCAAAGCTCTTTTCCCGCTACAATGGGGGTGGGCTGTATCGTTATAACCCTTCGGCTGCGCTCAGGGCAGGTGGAAAGACCATCACGGACTTTAAAGAGGGTCAGAAATAATGTATATCTCTTATCTAAGATCATTGTCAATGAGTATTAATCAATAACTCATTGGGTGAAATTAAAAATATATTATCCCTACGAGATACTCAACTCGGAAAAGAAGTAGTTCTTCTACCGATATATCGTCCGACGGGACTTAAAAAATATCCCGACTGGGCGTCCCCGTAGGGATAATATATCGGTAGAAAAAAGATTAAAATAAGGGCTAAGTCCCGTAGGGACGATATATTAAAGCCTTCAATCTTATTTCACCAACAAGTTTATCAATTTAATTTCAGTAATATGAGAAATAAGCTTTCAATCACGTACTTACTTTTAATAATTGCTCCTTTGTTCTTCGGTTGCAATGGGCCTGCAAAAGAGGGAAATAAAACCCATACATCGGCAGGTTCCGTAGCATCGGGAGAAAAATATATCATAGACACCAAGGAAAGTGTGGTAACATGGGAGGGTTTTATGGTATTTGATTTTGCAAAAGAGCATATCGGATATGTTCATCTATCAAAAGGTGAATTGATTATTGAAAAAAATCAATTGGTGGGCGGTTCAGTTGAAATCGATATGAACACTATTGAATTTGGAGACAAGACTGACACAAATACCCCTATTAAACATTTAAAATCTGCTGATTATTTTGATGTCGAAAAGTTTCCCGCGTCTACATTTACCATTACGAAGGTTGATTCTATTTCTCGTGATAGTATAAAAGTTACAGGAAATCTAACCATTAAAGGTGTTACAAACGAAGTTACTTTTCCTGCCAGAATGGAAACCAAAGACGGGATTGTGAGGGCGGATGGCAAAATGACTATCGACCGTACAGAGTGGGGTATCCGCTATGCCTCGGGGAAATTTTATGATAATCTGGCTGATCAGGCTGTTTCGGATAATATTGAACTCCAGATGAAAGTTGTAGCAAAAAAGTAAATAGGAGATGCTTAAAAGACTTTAACCTGCTATAGATTTTCTTTTATAAGCCAGCAGTATGATTTTATCAGAAACCTCCCCAAAGATTTTGAAAGCACAAGCCAAAGCCGGAAATTGTATGACAGTATGAATATGGTCAGGATTATATATAAAAAAAGAGTTGAATATCCTTATAAGCAGGTGGCTTCGAAGAGAGGTGAAATGACTGCAAAAACGGCCAAAATAGAATGTTCCATGGACGGAACCTTTTTTTGAGGAGGGTTAAAAGGGCCTGCAGAATGTTAAGGTTATTACCAGAGAAGTTGTGGCTGTATATCGGTGTCTTATCCCGGGAGATTTTAACATTTCGTTAACTTTCGTTCACAAATCATTAACAAAAGCCAGGAACAAAGGCATTTATATTTGTCGAAGTTACCTCACGTCAAAAAAGAAAAAATCATGAAACATCTATATGCGTATACTTTAATGCTATTTGTTTCCTGCACTTGGTGCGCAGGGCAAGACCTGCCTAAGAGTTATTCAACACCCCCACCTAAAACCGATACCACCTCCTACGGCCCTGAATCTATCACTCGTAATATTATACAGGATAGAAAGGGCACTATCTGGATTGCGGCATTTGATGGTATTTTCCGGCATGACCCTTCGGCTTCCCAACCTCCACTACGCTCTGCCCAAGAATCTTTTATCAATATCACAAGTAAAGTTAGTAAGGCTCGTTTTTTTGATGTTCTGGAAGATAGAAAAGGAAATTTCTGGTTTTCTACTATTGGCTCAGGTGTATTTCATTATGACCCTTCGGCCGGTCAGCGTTCCGATACGCTCAGGGCAGGTGGAAAATCTTTTCAGCATTTTACAACGAAAGAAGGGCTTGTCAATGACCGGGTTCCGCATATTTATGAAGATAAAAGCGGCAATATCTGGTTTGGAACAGAAGGCGGAGCAAGCCGCTGGGACCCTTCGGCCACTGGGAAATCCTTTCAAACGTATAAACCCAATGGTGGATTGCCCGATACTGATCCTAACGATAATGATATAAACTCTATTCTTGAAGACAAAACAGGGAAATTCTGGTTTGCCACAAGAGGGCACCTCTTTACCTATGACGGAAAAAAGTTTACTATTGTTAAACATAATGGCGAATCTTTTATCAATACTCGCACGATAATGGAAGATAAAAAGGGCAATATCTGGTTCTCGGGCTCAACAGGACTTTGGAGATATGACTTCAATACATTTAGGAACTTCACTGAGAACTTTACCGGATATGTCTACGAAGATAAAGCAGGTAATATCTGGACCAGCTCACAACCCGGTTTTTATACCGGAAGCGACAGGTGGGCGCTTTCCCGATATGATGCCAAGACCCTGTCCAGTCAAACGCCAACAGTAACCGATATATTAGCAGACTATGAAGGGTATAAAAATATGATTTTCGGGATTTTAGAAGATAAGGACGGAAATATCTGGTTTGGGGCTTTGGATGGGGTGTATCGGTATAGTGGCAAGACTATTACTGATTTTAAGGATAAATAAGGTGAGTATGCCTTAACTAACACTTTTAAATGACACTCATATGAGATTATCATTCCTGACCCTTTTCGTCCTGACAAGTTTTGGTGTTCTTGGTTTACCCTGTAACTCATCAAACAGAGACATCAGCTCAACTATGCCGATAGACACAACCAAAGGCATAATCATACAACATAGCCTTCCAAGAGGTAATGGATACAATGACCCTGCCGGAAAGAACTTCAGATATGTAGTATTCTGGGCTAGTATTGTTAATAAAACTGCAATTCCCATAGAATTAACAATGAATTTTCCTGCTGATTCATTTGCGATTTCCCGTCAGCCTCACGGGCATGTAAAATTCTTTCTGCCACCTGGCAATATGACACCTGAAAAAGAATCTATGTATGATTATGGTTTGACAAGTTTAAAGTCTTTTTTAGACACTCAATTTCATAAACCAAGCCAATTGAAAAAAACAATTAAACCTAATCAAGAGTATCGTTTTTATATTGCAGTAGTTTCTAATGAGGGTTATAATGGTGCCATACGTGCGGAACTTGTTTTAAAAGAACAAAAGCTTTTTTATAAAATTAATATGCTTGATTCATTGCTTCCTTGTGGGAGTATTGTTTTTAAGAAATGAAGAAAGAGAAACCGAACGACATCTACCCATTTTCAATGGGAGATAAAATAGACACCAAAAGCCCTGATTCCTCAAGGCTTTTGGCGTTTTAATGTTGTTAAAGATGGTTTATAGCATCTTATTGATGAATAAGTGTTCTTGCTTTTCTTCTTGAAACGACTATCTTGTCTCCGGTAGTGAGGTGGGCGATGTGTTCTTCACCTATCGACTCTATACGTTTCAGGTATTGCAGGTTTAGCATGAACTTGCGGTGAATACGGGCAAAATGCCCTTTTTCAACTAATTGTTTTTCATGAACCCCTAAAGTGCGGGAAGAAACTACTTTCTTACCACATTTAAGGTGGAACTCGGTGTAATTTTCTAAACTACTCAAATAAACGACCTCATCTGGCTGAACACAGGTTTTCCCGTGATCAAACCAAATCATTTGAGGATCACAATAGGATGGCTTAATAAAAAATTTTCTCATGGCTGTTCAAAAAAGGGATTATAATATGGATTGTCAAATTTGACAAGAAAAATATAATCTCTCTACGAACATTTAGTATCTGGCGGATATAGAAGATATTTGGTAGGTTTCGGTTAGTATTTGGATACCCCCCGCCCCTGAAGGGGAGCTTCAGATTCGACCCAACAAGATTGTAGCAAATTTGTTAATCCCCCTTTAGGGGTTAGGGGCGGTGTTTTATATTGGTATATATATCGTTACTTTTGTGCCAAGTGCTGTTCCAGCTTTTGATTTCTTATCTTCTATCATAATCTGGATATGCAAATCGTTGGCCTGGCTTAGGAGTTTGATACGCTCGTTGTTGATATTCATACCCATTGACTGGTATTTCGGAATGTTTTTGCGAAGCTGCGCAGCTTGTTCTCGTCCGATGCCATTGTCTTCAATAACGATTTCAATAGAGTCTGTTATTTGTCTGATTTTCAGTTCAAGAATTCGTGTTTCCTGTTTGTTCATCAGGCCGTGCTTGATGGCATTTTCAATATAAGGTTGCAAGAGCATTGGTGGTGCAAATACCTCATCGGTATCAATGCTTTCGTCCAATTCATACACAAACTCAAAATTGTCTTCAAAACGGAGTTTCTCAAGTTTGATATAGAGAACGGCGGTTTCCAGCTCATCAGTCAGGGAAATTAACTGCTCTTTTGAATGCTGCAGGATGGAGCGCATCAGCATTGAAAAATCGGTCAGGTATTCTGCCGCCTCAACCGAACGGTGTGTCAGAATATAACTCTTAATGGAGTTGAGGCTATTAAACACAAAGTGTGGATTAATCTGTGAGCGCAGGGTGCGCAATTCAGATTCTTTAATGGCTTTGAACAGCGAGTTCTGCTCTTTTTGTATCTGATAACTTCGGCTACCAATGGCAATAGAAAAGAAAAATATTTCCAATAATGTACCGAGCATAAACACAATACTCGGCTCAATGCGGAGAATGATATAAGATTCATGGCTGAACCATTGGGTCATAAATCCGGTGAGGCCGCCTAGCATCAGGAAAGTGCTGCCTATCTTGATATTCCGGGCGATTCTCCCTCTTATGCGATAGACCATTACCAGTAAGATTATATTCAACACAGGTAAAACCGCCTGAAAAAACCAATAGAGCCAATCACTCCAATCAAGCCTTCCGAAAACGAATAATGTAATGGCATCCATTACCAGAAACACGAATAATGTGCGGATAACTCGCCGGAAAATTAAACCAAGTCCGGGGAATTTCTCTTTCAATTCAAGAAAATCATATACAAAAAGAAAGTACGAAATCTGGGTAAGCAGGATATAGATATTGCTATTGCCGGTGTATTTCAGGAAAGGCAGATAACTGAATAAGAGATGGAAATAGGGTGAATGCTCATATTCCCAAAGGTTAAAAAGGGCAATAGAGGTAGTATAAAACCCATAATAGAGGTAATACTTTTGTCGGTCGAGGATATAAAAGGTTAAGACGAACAGCGCAACGAATAACAGAATGGAGATAATCAATCCATTGTTAATCAGATATATATATTCATCATAAAAGGCCTTTACCTTATGGTGATTCTCCCAGAAATAACTCACCAGCTTAGGTTGCAGAATGAAGTCTTTCTTAGGATAATCATTGACTTTGATATATAGCTGATAATGCGTGCCGGGCAAAAAACGAATCGGAATATATTGGTCATCATAACGGAAGAGTCGTTGATCCGGCAGATAATCTTCGTTGGTTTTATATAGCTCTATCAGTTGGCTATAAATATCACGATATAGCTCTACGGAGCGATGTAAACCCGTTGTCAACAACAAATCAAGCGTATCTTGTGTTGGGTTGTGTACCGAAATCTTTAACCAATAATCGTATCGATAACCCTTAGAGAATGCTTTTGGTATATCAAGTTTTTTGAGTGATGTAAATTTCTGTTTTGGAATGGCTTGCAGCGGTACTTCTCTTGTTGAATCTACAAAGAGAAAAGTACTGTCAGAGCAATCTAAGAAGCCGTTTTTTTCTAATTCGAAGTATAGGCGGACCTGGGCTTGGGTGGGGGTTGATAAGGTGATTAGAAAGAATAAGAAAAAAAAACACCCTAGCCCTCCCCAACAATGGGGAGGGGATAAGAAATGTCTCTCTCTCTCAATGGAGAGAGAGAGACTTTTACTCCCTTCCCCTCTGTTGAGGAAGGGTTGGGGATGGGGTCTTTTTAATCCTTTCATCTAATCAATCATCGGTAAATAAATCAGCACTTTGGTGCCCTCAGCTTTGCCATCAACGGTTTTTTTGTCAATAATTTGTATATCTATATGCCAGTCGTTAGTCATGGCCAGGAGTTTTATCCGTTCGTCGTTGATATTCATACCCATTGACTGGTGTTTGAAAATATTTTTGCGTAGCAAAGATGCCTGCTCCCGGCCAATGCCATTATCTTCAATCACAATCAGAGTTTTGTAAGGGAGTGCTTCCAGACTTATCGACAAGGTCCTGTCTTCTGGTTTATTCATCAAACCGTGCTTAATGGCGTTTTCAATATAGGGCTGCAAAAGCATGGGCGGAATCAGCGTTTCATCGGTATCAATCTTTGGGTCGAGGTGGTAAATAAATTCAAAGCCATCATCAAAACGAAGTTTTTCCAGTTTGATATAAAGCGAAATTGTTTCCAGTTCGTCGGCCAATGGTATCAGCTTTTCTTTGGAATGCTGCAGGATTGAGCGCATCAGGGTCGAGAAATCCGTCAGATACTCTGCTGCTTCCACTGAGCGGTGTGTCAGGATATAACTTTTGATGGAGTTCAGACTATTAAACACAAAATGTGGATTAATCTGTGAGCGCAGTGTACGCAAATCAGATTCTTTTACCGATTTCATCAGCAAGTTTCGATTGCGTTGCCTCAGCCATGTTTTATAACCTAAGGCCGTAGAAAAACACAATATTTCAATCAGCACCCCGATATTGAAGGGCATACTCAGGGCCAATCGCATCAGCACGTTTTCAAAGGGTTTCATCATGAGCAATTGCTCTGATATGCCTACTATTACACCTAACAACAAGGCAATAGAACCCCACTTGATGTATTTCACGAATGAACCTTTCAGTGAAAGCACCACAATGGTAGAATAAATACCAAAAAAACCGATGAGAATCTGTGTGAGTATCCAGACATACCCACCTGATTGATAAGCATGAAAAACGAAATTCAGCAGGGTGTCAGCTACCAGCAAGGCAATCAGGATTTTAAGATAAAGCCGGATGAGTTTCTCAAATTTCGGGGCGGTTTTGGCCAGCTCCAGGAAATCACTAAGGAACAGGTAGTAAAAGACATTGGCTATGAGTGCATAGGTATTATTATTGGCCGAGAATTTCAGGAAAGGTATAAAGCTAAAAAACACCCGCATATAGGGCGAATGCTCAATACCCCATAAGGCAAAGAGCAGGATAAAAAAAAGATAACCGGCATAATAGGCGTAATAGCGCTTGTGCTCAACAAAATAGAGCACAAAGATATAAATGGAAACAAAAAGCAGAATGGAAGCGAAGAAACCATCGGCCATCAGATAGCGATACTCATCAAAAAAAGCCCGCATTTTATCGTTATACTCCCAGCCATAACTTACCAATTTGGGTTGGAGATTCATGTATAATTGCGGGTGCTCGCTTACTTTAATGAGTAACTCGTAGGTCTGGCGTGGTGCGAATTGTAAAGGCACATATTTCTCATCATACCTGAATGGCCGCTCATGGGGTAATAAATCCTGACTGGTAGATTGCAGTAGTATGTATTTGCCATTGATCTTGCGAAACACCTTTACCTCCTTATGAATACCTGCCGTAAACAAGACAGGAATCATGACGTTGGTAGGGTTAGTAATCTTGATTCGGAGCCAGAAAACATAGTCGAAATAGTCGAAAGCGAAAGGCTGAAAACGAAAGGCCTGCAAAGGCATGAAATATTGCTTATCAACCTGTTGTATAGGTGCTTTGCCGCTTGAATCTATATATAAAAGGGCCTTGCCAGAACATTGAATGACCTGATTGTCGATAAATTTTTTGGTAATAGTAATGATGTCTGTTTTTTGTGCAAAACAGTGGGGTAGGATGGATAGGAGTAGAGCTATTGTGAGAAAGAATCTCAAATTAATATGGTTGTTTTTTTATGTATCACGATTTGAAAAATCGTGATTATTAAGGAAGTCCTTGATTGCGTCGTTTCAGCGAATAGAATTCGCCGTCTAAGATAACAACGGTAGTATCATCTTGCATAGGCCGACTTAAGTCGGCCGTACATAATAAAAAAAAATCCGTTGTTATCTTAGACGGCGACTTTAGTCGCTGTGCGTATGCACGTTTGTATACTATGCCAATAAATCACCTAACCAAATCCATCAATTTCATGCGATTGGCCCTTGATACCTGCAGGCTGACACCATTGTTCATCACCACATAACCACCTTCGCCTTTAATATATTTTTTAATATGTGTCAGATTAACCAGATACGATTGATGAATGCGCACAAACGGGTGATTGGAAAGCAAGGTCTCCAGATCTTTCAGTGTGCGCGAAATCAGCACCTTCTCCTTATTTGCCATCATGATTCTCGAATAGTTACCATCGGCTTCGGCATAGATGATGTCGTTGATGGAAATAAACTCCAGTCCCTCCGGCGTTGGTACAGCTACATTGGGTTTGTGGTGAATACCTCCCCGCATATTAGCCAGTAGCAATTCCAGATTTTGTAGGTCTACCTGTTTGCTTTGTTTCTGGCGAACCTTATCCACGGCTCTGATAAGTTTCTCTTTCGAGATGGGTTTCAGCAAATAATCTATGGCACAAAACTCAAAGGCAGTGAGGGCATAGGCATCGTAGGCCGTACAGAAAATGACTTCAAAATTGATTTTCGGGATTTTCAGCAGGAAATCGAAACCATTCATCTGCGGCATGCTGATATCCAGAAAAATCATATCTGGACGGATGGTGTCAAGTATTTCAAGCGCTTTTTCGGCAGACTGGAATTTGGCAAGTACTTTTACGTCGGCACAATAGGTTTGTAGCTCTATTTCCAGGGTATCGAGGCAACCTTTCTCGTCGTCAATTAAAATGGCTGTAAGCATACGCAATAAGGATTTTCGGAAAGTGAAGCTACAAACTTTCTCTGAAAAAAGTGTATCTTTTTACGAAAACACAAACTTTTTTGAAAAGGAGGGGGTTATAATTTAAGAAATTGTAAATTTGCTACCCCGATTCCAAGGGCTCAGATTAAATTTTAGTTGCTTTAACAAATATTTAACTGCGGATGGATATTTTTGCGCTTTTTTTGTTATTATTGCAACGGAATTAGCAAAATAATTCATCAATAAAATAGATAACCACAAAATAATCTAAATGTTTTTATGGCTGGTACAGCAGAATTAATACTTGATGGTAAATCTTACCAATACCCTACCATAGAAGGTTCGGAAGGAGAGAAAGCGATTGATATTGCCAAACTCCGTGATGAAACAGGTTACATAACAATTGATAGCGGCTATAAAAATACAGGAGCGACCAAAAGTGCCATCACTTTCTTAGATGGTGAAGAAGGAATACTGCGCTACCGTGGCTATGCCATAGAAGACTTGGCTGAAAAAGCTAACTTCCTGGCAGTAGCTTATTTGCTTATTTATGGCGAGTTGCCAAATAAAGAGCAATACGACCAATTTGATAATGCTATTCGCAGACATACGCTTGTAAATGAAGATATGCGTCGCATTTTCGATGGTTTTCCGGTGAATGCACACCCGATGGGAGTGATGTCGGCGATGGTAAGTGCCATGAGCGGTTTTTATCCGGATTCTTATAACGATAAAGCTCCAGACCATACAGAAACTCATATCATCCGTTTGTTAGCTAAATTCCCTACACTGGCAACATGGTGTTATAAAAAATCAAATGGTCACCCAATCAATTATCCTAAAAACTCATTAGATTATTGTTCAAATTTTCTACATATGATGTTCTCGTTGCCGGTTGAAGAATATGAAGTAGACCCGGTAGTTTCGGCGGCCCTGAACAAATTATTGATTCTTCATGCCGACCACGAGCAAAACTGCTCAACCTCAACGGTTCGTCTGGTT
>CBIHRH010000051.1:0-13605 GCA_966212365.1 uncultured Emticicia sp.
TCACCCCAACCCCTCTCCCAAGGGAGAGGGGCTAAAAAATCTCTCTTCATACGATATCAATCGCAATAGTGCAGAGAACAAAAAGCCCCTCTCCCCCCGGGAGAGGGGTTGGGGTGAGGAGAATCAACAAACTGAAAGACGCCGAAAAGTTTAAAATAGTTGTTAGGCTAAATAATATTTTTCATAAGCGAAGAAAAAATATAATTATTAAAAGATTTTTTGGTATTTAGTAAAAGAATCGTAGTAAAATTTCGTGATGTTAGCGAAAAGAAAATTTATATTTGTCGTACGAAAACCGTCTGACCCCAAAAAAGATTGAGCACAAAGAGAATGAGTAAATTTACTCATTTGCTCAGGCTTATTACTCACTTTCTTTCTATCAATGATGAAAACATTAGATACTTATGATTTCTCGGGCAAAAAAGCCCTCATTAGAGTTGACTTCAATGTGCCTCTGAACGAAAAATATGAAATCACTGATGACACTCGGATTACTGCAACCATACCAACTATCAAGAAAATTTTAAAAGATGGTGGCTCTTGTATTCTGATGTCTCATTTAGGACGTCCGAAAGATGGCCCAACTGAAAAATATTCATTGAAACACCTGGTAAATCCGCTTTCATTGATATTGGGTGTACCAGTAAAATTTGCCGACGATTGTATCGGAGAATCAGCTGCCGAACAAGCAGCCAGCCTGCAACCGGGCGAAGTTTTATTGCTTGAAAACCTGCGTTTTTATAAAGAAGAAGAGAAAGGCGATGTAGCGTTTGCAGAGAAACTATCGAAATTGGGTGATGTTTGGGTAAATGATGCTTTCGGAACTGCTCACCGCGCACATGCTTCTACGGCGGTTATCGGTCAGTTCTTTACAGATCGTGTTTGTGGTTATGTAATGCAGGCAGAGATTGACAACGCACAGAAAATTCTGGAACACGCTGAACGTCCGTTTACGGCGATTATGGGTGGTGCTAAGATTTCAGATAAAATATTGATTATCGAACGTTTATTAGATAAGGTAGATACCCTGATTATCGGCGGCGGTATGACTTATACTTTTACTAAAGCACAAGGTGGCGAAATCGGAAAATCTCTTTTAGAGGCCGATAAACAACCATTAGCGTTAGAAATATTAGCAAAAGCCAAAGAAAAAGGTGTGAAGATTGTATTGCCATCTGACAACGTTTGTGCAGATAAATTCTCGAACGATGCCAACAGACAGATAGTAGCAACAGGTCAGATTCCTGCTGATTGGGAAGGTCTTGACATCGGCCCTGAAACCATCAAGACATTCACCGAGATTCTTGAAAAATCAAAAACGATTCTCTGGAATGGCCCAATGGGTGTTTTTGAATTCCCTAATTTTGCAATCGGTACTAATGCCATTGCAGAAGCGGTGGTAAAAGCAACTGAAGAAAATGGTGCGTTCTCGTTGATTGGTGGTGGCGATTCGGCATCGGCTATCAATAACGCCGGTTATGGCGACCGTGT
Source organism: uncultured Emticicia sp. (assembly GCA_966212365.1). GTDB lineage: Bacteria > Bacteroidota > Bacteroidia > Cytophagales > Spirosomataceae > Emticicia. Next base: position 1,492 of record CBIHRH010000051.1, read on the forward strand.
GTCGTATGTATCGACAGGTGGTGGTGCATTGCTTGAATATATGGAAGGCAAGACTTTGCCGGGTGTTGCGGCTTTGGAATAAATCTCCTCACTACGCGGCGGCCGCCCTAATCCCTCTCCCAGAGAGGGGGAAAAAAAGTCTCCCTCTCCTTTTTCAGGAGAGGGAGATTTAGAGGGTGAGGTAAAACCTCTTCTTATTTAATATCTTTACTTATCCTTATTTTACCACAACTTTACATTGGTAAAATAGAGGCCAACCGCGACAACAAACGTAAGTATGGCTACTATTACAAGCTCTCCATACTTCATGGGTGATTCAGTTTTTGTAGTCTTTTGCATGTTATTTGGAGGTTTCCGGGATTTAATTATTAATATAACGCATTTCGGAGGCAAAAGGATGCAAGGTTCTTAAGGAATCTCTTTGTTTTTTTATCTAACGGTGAATTTTGATTTGTTGGATGAGGGTTGTATCAATGTAAAAATGGCTCTCGCCATGGCCTTCGACCGCAACGGCGGCCGCTCCGCTCAGGCACAGGGCCAGGCTCTACAATTGATTAAAATTATAAATCCATCTATTTTGAGAACATTAGCCTATCGAATCGGTCTCTGAGCGGAGTCGAAGGGCCGATTGAGCAAGAATTTAAGAGCTCTTAATTCAATTGCCTCCTGCTTTAGCTGGAGGTATTTTAATAATAGAATCCTATTGGCTTTAGCCAAAATCTCCTGAGTAGCTTTATTTATCATTTGGCTAAAGCCAATTTGGAACATTATATTCCTTTTACCCCCATTTAAAAATGGGCGGACGCCGCGCGGGGCTATTGATGGAACGCCAGAATCTTCTTATCACCACCCAAATTCTTCACCGAAAAACAATACACAATTCGCCATACTTTTTTCTGAAAGTACTATCTTTGCGGCTTGTTTTAAACTTTAGCGAATTTTCTTAGTTTTTTAAGTAAAATTCATTCATCCTCCAATACATAAAAATGTCAAAAGTAATTATCATTGGTGCCGGTGGAGTCGGCAGTGTAGTGGCTCATAAATGTGCCATGAACTCCCACGTTTTTACGGAGATTCTATTAGCAAGTCGAACTAAATCGAAATGCGATAAAATTGCTGCCGATATTCAGGAAATGCACGGTGTAAAAATACAAACTGCTCAGGTTGATGCCGATAATGTGCCGGAACTGGTAGCGCTGATTAACAGTTTTCAGCCAAAAATGGTCATCAACGTGGCACTTCCTTATCAGGATTTAACCATTATGGATGCCTGCCTTGAAACAAAGGTACACTATCTTGATACTGCTAATTATGAACCAAAAGATGTAGCCAAATTTGAATATAGCTGGCAATGGGCCTATCAGGACCGCTTCAAAGAAGCAGGCTTGATGGCGCTATTGGGTTGTGGTTTCGACCCGGGTGTTACACAGGTATACTGTGCTTATGCCAATAAACATCAATTCAGCGAAATGCATTACCTGGATATTATCGACTGTAATGCGGGTAATCATGGTAAAGCTTTTGCTACCAACTTTAACCCTGAAATCAACATTCGTGAGATTACGCAGAATGGCCGATACTGGGAAAATGGTGAGTGGGTAGAAATTCCACCAATGTCGATTCATAAGGCGATTGACTACCCGGGTATCGGGCCGAAAGAATCTTATGTATTGTATCATGAAGAGCTGGAATCGTTGGTAAAAAACTTTCCGACGTTGAAACGTGCCAGATTCTGGATGACTTTCGGACAAGCCTATCTGACACACTTAGAGGTGCTTCAAAACGTGGGTATGACACGCATCGACCCCGTCAAATTCAACGGAATGGATATTGTGCCATTAGAGTTCCTGAAAGCGGTTTTACCTGCTCCTGATACCTTGGGTGAAAACTATACCGGACAGACCTCTATCGGTTGTCAGATTAAAGGAATTGATAAAGAAGGCAAAGACAAAACTTATTATGTATGGAATAACTGCGATCATGCCGAGTGTTACCGCGAAGTAAGAGCACAGGCGGTTTCTTATACTACGGGTGTGCCTGCCATGATTGGTGCGATGCTGATGCTGACTAACGAAGAATGGCAAAAACCAGGTGTTTGGAACTGCGAAGAGTTGAATCCTGACCCATTCATGGCTTTACTGAATACGCAAGGGTTGCCTTGGCATGAGCAGGTGAATATTGCACTCCCGCATGAGTATTGAGAGAATGCTACGCCTGAAAATTGACTCTTAGACTACTGAGTTTAACCGTGCCACACCCTTTCTCGGACGAGTATAGGTGTGGCACGGGGCAAAAAATAAGGAAATCCGCTAAGCACTTAGCGGATTTTTTTCGTTTTAGGGTTATATTGCAATACATAAACCTGACAATCGAATGAAAGCTATCTCTTTAGCAACTGCACTTCTCTTTAGTCTTACTACTACTCTGGCACAAGAAACCAATGTGCTAACGGCAGTTGCTACCAATAATATGGCACGTGTAAATGGCACTCCGGCCGGAACCATGACCACCATGGCTGCTTATGATTTGCGTTATGAAGGCACAAAGGGCTCAAAATATTTTATAGACGAGTGGCTTTCGGGTGAACTGATTTTTGTGAAAGAAAATACGAAAGCGCCGAAGAGTGTTCCGTTGAAATATGATTCTCAGAACAAAGAATTATTATTTAAACGCTCTGTTGGCGATTCAATCGTTGTTAATCCTGCACAGATTACGGGTTTTATCATTAACGATACCAAAAATAATGTGAGCTTCCCTTTTGCGAAGTTTGAGGGTTTGAAAACCGAAGGAGGCACTGTGCCTGTAGCCTATCTGATGGTACTTTATAAAAACAAAACATCCTTGCTGAAATATGTGAGCAAAATGATGCAGAAAGCCAATTACTCGGCCGTTTCGAATGTAGACCGTCGTTATGATGAGTATCTGGATAATTCAGAGTATTTTATTCAGAAACCGGATGGTTCGTTGAGCAGGACTAAGTTGAAGAAAAACTCTGTCGTGAAGGCATTAAGTGATAAAGAAGACCAGATTGAAACGTTTATCAAAAAAGAGAATATTTCGTTTAGAAATGAATATGATTTAGCAAGGGTGGTGGATTATTATAATGGGTTGTAACTCCTCACCCCCCTGCCCCCTCTCCCCTGGGAGCGGAGGTGAAAAATAACCACGGGCTTTCTGCGTCACAAAAAAGAAATATGTCCTGACTCTCTCTACAGGGAGAGGGGGTGAAACAAAGCTTATTTCGTCTTTTTAGCCGTTCTATACACCTTCAAACAAGAATCCAGGCCTTTGCCCTGGTTATAAATACAATCACAAAATTCACAGGCTCCGGGGTTGCCTGGACAGCCATTATTGCATTCTTCTAAGGAATTACCGGGACGAATATCATATATGTGTTGGTTGATTACTACAACAAAAGCTAAAGTCAGAATAACCCCTCCAAAAAATAACCATGGGAATTTGCTGTTCGACGGATTCTTTTCTACCGCGTTACTAACCGCGCTGGACCGGAAAAGGTGTTTCAATCGGTCATAGTGCCAGACTAATAGCCAGAGACTTCCTAATACCATAAAGGTAGTGATGCGTGTGCCTTCAAAGCGGGTAGCATAAGTGAGAATGCAGATATTGAGGATAATTGGAAAATAGAGCAAAGCCCCTAATAATGCTGTTCTGGGAATCAATAATAAAAGGGCAGCCAGCAACTGCCCGATGCCGATTGAAGTATAGTAAAATCCCGTCTGGTGCAGGGCATCAAAATAATGTCCTAATGGATGATTACCCGGTAGGGCTGTAAATCTATCTCCAGCTAATTTCACCAAGCCTGATGGGATGAAACCTAGTGCCAGTGTAATGCGGCAGAATACAGTAAACCAGCGATACCATTTGTTTTGCTTGGCGTAGGTGTACCATTGAGTAAGGGCTGATATTTGTGGCATAAAGATTTAGTTGCTTATTTATACGGTTAAGTTAGTAATAACTACTAAAACTCACAACATCCTGTGTCAGCGACTGAAGTCGCCGGCTAAAGTAACAAAGGAATTATTTCATGTAAAGCCGGACTTAAGTCCGGCATGTATACAAAACTGTTCCTTTGTTTTCTTAGCCGGCGACTTCAGTCGCTGACACAGGATGTAGCGAAACCATGCCATTTTACCTCCTTTACTATCTGAATTTAGATAACCATCTAACAATATACATTCCCTATATAGTCTCCTCTCCTTTTCTACACGTTTTACACTTAAAAAATACCATTATTGAGTCTCTAAAATGCATCCCTAAATCTCACAAAATAAATATTTAGATAATTATCTAAATATTTATAGATTTTCCTTGCAGGAATCAATTTTGTTTCTTAACGTTGTATCGTAGTTCCAACAAAAACTACGAATGTTCAACTTAAACTTTACATACAAATGGAAACCCATGTTCCGGCAACAACGCCTGTGACGCTCGATGAGATTTTATTCGAGCACCGAAACAAAGACTACGGCGCCTATGAGCTTCGTAAGACTTATACATCAACCGTCAATCGTGCCATGTGGATTGGCATCACCCTCTTCTCAGCACTTTTTATTACTTCTTACATTTTTGCGCATCAGAAGGAGAAAGTAGAAAAAGTAACTAGCGTTGATTTAAATCCTACACTTATCCAACCGGATGAAATACCTCCAGTTGAGCCCCTTCCAGAGCCTGAGCCCCCAAAGGAGGTAGTAGAAGTAAAGACCGAAAAATTTATGGAGCCTAAAGTAGTGGAAACAACTGAAATTGAAGAAGTTCCTCCAACCCAGGCTGAACTCGATGTAGCTGCAATAAGTAACGTAGATAAAGAAGGACCTGAAACCAACGATATCATTACCGAAGCACCTCCGGCATTAGTCCCTCCTGCTGAAGTAAAAGTGGCAGAAGTGGAAGAAGACAACAAGCCCTTTTTACATGTAGAAGTACAACCAACTTTTGCCGGTGGTACAAGCGAGATGTATAAATTCTTGTCGAAGACATTGAAATATCCTTCGGCTGCTCAAAGAGCTAATGTAGAAGGAAAAGTATTTATGACTTTTATTGTAGAGCGAGATGGCAGCATCACAGATGTACAGGTAATAAAAGCTGTTGGGTTTGGTTTGGATGAAGAAGCCACAAGAGCGATAAAACTCATGCCTAAGTGGATTCCGGGAAAACAAAACGGTAGAAATGTGAGAGTAAAATTTACTATGCCTGTAATATTTAAACTAGAATAACATTATGAGCACACAATTAATGCCCAGAAGCCCCCCGAAATGATTCATTTCGATTTCGTCAAAATTTTTTTATTTGAGGTAATACCGACAGTCCGGGTGATTTTCGCCCGGACTGTTTTTTTGTGGAATATTAAACCTGTTGGGTGAAATTATTTAAAGGCTTTAATATATCGTCCCTACGGGACTTCGTTTCTAAGGATTGCTATCCTAACTACCGATATATTATCCCTACAGGATACCGAAGATAAAGAGAGTCATTCTTCTACCAATATATCGTCCCTACAGGGACACCCACTCGGGACTGAAAAAACTGATTGATAATAAATTACCCAGATAATTTTGTAGGTATATCCCGTAGGGATAATATATCGGTAGTGGATAATGCGTTTCCAATATTCTAAGTCCCGTAGGGACGATATATTTAAAGTTCCCTATAAGATTACTATTACTCATTAAAATACCATATTATATTTCTGCAAAACCAACCCACACACATCAATAAATCCCTTTAATCTGCCAGAAAATGAGTAATTTTGCTGCTGAATAGATTAATTAGAGAAAATGCCCATTGATATAGCTAAAATCCCGTCGCCGTCTTATGTTTTAGAAGAAAAACTATTACGGCGGAATCTTGAATTATTAAACCGTGTACAGACTGAATCAGGTGCGCAGATTATTCTGGCGTTGAAAGGTTTTTCAATGTATGCTACATTTCCAACGGTGGCTAAATATTTGTCAGGCGCTACCGCCAGTTCATTGAATGAGGCAAGGCTAATTGTTGAAGAAATGGGTTGTCTGGCACATACCTACGCCCCTGCTTATAAGCCTGATGAATTTGCCGATATGATGCGTTATAGCAGCCATATTACTTTCAATTCATTGAACCAATGGAATCAATTTAAGCCACAGATAGAGAAACACCGCAGAAAAATCTCTTGCGGGTTAAGAATTAATCCACAGTATGCTGAGGTGTCGACGGATATGTATAATCCTTGTATTGCGGGTTCGCGCCTTGGTATTACCCGTGATTTACTGGGAGAAAGACTGCCCGAGGGCATTGAAGGCCTGCATTCGCATACGCTTTGCGAGAATGATTCTTATACGCTGGAGCGTACGCTGGTACATATTGAAGAGAAATTCGGCGATTTGCTGCATCAGATAAAATGGTTGAACTTAGGTGGTGGGCATCTGATGACTCGCGAGGGGTACGACCATGCCCACCTGATAAAACAGATTAAACGCCTGAGAGAAACCTATAATATTGAGGTGATTCTGGAACCCGGCTCGGCGATTGGCTGGCAGACTGGTTATCTGGTATCGACGGTTCTTGATATTGTGGATGCCCAGGGGATTGATGTGGCGATACTGGATGTATCATTTGCGGCTCACATGCCTGATACCCTTGAAATGCCTTATAAACCGCGTATCTGGGGCGCTACTGATGCTGTTGAAGGCAAACCTACCTACCGCATGGGTGGCATGACCTGTCTGGCCGGGGATTTTATGGGCGATTATTCGTTTGATGAGCCGCTGAAAATTGGTGATACGATTGTTTTTGATGATATGATACACTATACGATGGTGAAGACTACGACTTTTAATGGTGTAGGGCTCCCTTCGATTGGGATATGGAAAGAGAATGACGAATTTCAGTTATTGAAGACATTTGGGTTCAGGAATTATAAGGATAGGATATAAGAAAACTCCTCACCCCCAGCCCCTCTCCCTAGAGAGAGGGGAGCTTAAAGTCCCTCTTTCCCTGGGGAGAGAGACTTTCTTTTCAAGGGGTTTAAAGTCTCCCTCTCTGCAGGAGATGGACTTTTGGATAATGGCTTATAATACAAAATACAGAGGTTTAAAGTCTCCCTCTCTGCAGGAGAGGGAGATTTAGAGGGTGAGGTGATAAACCACCTCATGCGCCTCATCGGGCTGCGGTATTTCCAGTTGTTCTATCATCCGCTCTATTACATTGGCTGGTACAACATGCTCACGGTTACGGTTCTGATTGAGCAATTGCAGATAGGGTACTTCCAGATAAATAAGTCTGATGGTTGCTCCATAGGTAGCCATTAAATCTATTAACTGATGCCTTCGCTGGCGGGTAAGGTTTGTTGCATTCCACACAAAAGACTGTTTTTTACGCAAATAAGTGCGAGCCTGTTCTTTTGAAACCTGAATTACCTTGCCATTATTTTCCTTATCTGTCGGACTGATTTTTAATTCTCTACGAATATTATCCAGGCTGACAACAGGCAAATCTTTCAGATGCTTCTGAATGTAGGTATCCTTGCCGGTACCCGGTAAACCTGCCAATACAATTACCTCAAAAAAGCTGTCTTTATCCTGATAAGGCTCATAATGGGCACTGCGAACATCTTTATTGAAATACTCAAATCTTGCCAGATCTGACGGGAATGCTTTGGGTTTGCCCCAACAATCTTTCTCTATACAAAACTCTTTGAATAGCTCCACCTTATACAACAATTCGGCTTTATCGGTACATTCGCGGCCTAATACGTCAGCTTTTGCCAGAAGTGTAAGCCATTGGGTATTCACTTCCAGACTTGCTGCAAAGAGTGCTTTTTCAGGATTCCCTTTTTCAAAAATCCAGAGAGGCAAGCCATGATAACGCACCAGTTTGGCAACTGCTTCGCGAATGGCAAAAGGAGTCGGTATCTCCCGATAAAGTATTTGTCTGACAGTCTTCTCCCCTTTTTTGGCATGTCCTTTTGAGGTGATGCTTCCATCGGGCTCGGGCACAGTCGTTGAGCGTTTCTCAATATCATGCATCAAAGCCGACGCCCACAGGATTTCCTGTGCCTGTTTATCTAATTGCTGAAATTCAGGTAGCTTACACATTTCGTCTACCACCATGCGGGTATGCACTTCCACATCTCCCTCGGCATGGTGGCAGGCGTCTTGTGGTACACCCCGCATATCCCGCACCCATGAAAAGGTTTCGTAAAGATGTTCCCAGGTTTTGTTTTTGCTTAATTGCCACATGGTTCACCTCCTTTTTCGTGAAACAGGGTTGCGCGCTTCCAGTTACGCGTCCAATGTTCATCGGTTTTCACATGCCCTTTTCTTACGTATTTCAGTACATTCATTGCAAAATCATCTACCGGATATTCGGCCATATTCCGGCTTACGATGCCTTCTATAGTACAAGGTTTCTGCGTAGTTACATCATACGAATCAAAGATGCTTGGCTCATTAATCTTCGCCAATACATCTGCCTCAAAAGCCTGTTGAGACATAGGCATAGTGACTTGGCCCAATACATTTACCACGGGTAAATCAAACAGTTGGGCGATGAACTGGGTTTCTTCCCAGGATAGCCAGTAGTCCAGTTGCCTGATACCAAAGACAAAGTAATGCGCCGGGAGTTTCCGGTATTCGATGGAATGAATGGCGTAGAGATTCTCACCGAAAATCTCGTAATCACCTAAGTCATTCTTTAGCAGTTCCCAATGCTGACGTATCTGCTGTGTCCACGGCGAGGTGGTTGGGGTGGCATGCGAGCGCGCAAAGACACCATAGCGACTCAGGCAATTGTTTTCACCGTCGAGTTTTTCGGTGTGCACAATACGTGGTATCTGTTGGAAATCATTCCAGTAATTAAAACTGATTCTATCGTCGGAAGTCGTACCCGGAGAAAACGGATAATGGTAGGTTCTTCCATATTTTCTTGAAATGGCCATTTTGTAATTAATTTAAATCCTGAACAATACCATAGCAGCCTGCTGATTATCAGCACGTTACAGTAGATGATGTCTGGATACGCATTACATGGTTTCTCAAGAATTTGAGGATTTATTATTGATTTTTTGTAAAGGTAGGGAGATTTTTTGGAAGAATAAAATTGTTGGGTCTGGGTGGTGGGATTGTTGACAGCGAGGAGTCACCAAAAATGGTCATCGCCGCGGCCTTCGGCTCCGCTCAGGCATCGGGCCATGCGCGACAATAGATTAAATTTTCTTCTGATTTTAGCCAAAAACATTAGCATCCTGAATCGGTAGCCAATAGATTTGAGTGACTATTGAGTTTTTAAATTTTCGATTATTTATAGCGCCAGGCCTGGTACCTGAGTGGGCGAAGGCCGCGGTGTTGGCCATTTTTTTAGGAAACCAGATATAAATTATAGAGGAAACACAACACAAAAAAGGTCTTTCTCCAAAGAGAAAGACCTTTTTTGTGCATATATCTCCCGGACTATCAGTCCGGGGAACGTTCACGGAATATCATTCCGTGTTACGCTTCAGCAACTACTTTTACATTTACTTTTTGTTTCACTTCTTTGTGAAGGTCAACAGTAGCTGAGTAATCGCCTACATTTTTGATGTCTTCTAAAGCGATTTTCTTACGGTCGATGTCAAATCCTTTTTCTTTCAAGGCATCTGCCACCTGTGTGTTGGTAACACGGCCGAAGATACGACCACTCTCACCTGTTTTCATAGGGATAGTGATTTCGATACCGCCGATAGCTTCTGCCGTAGCCAAAGCTTCAGTTTTGATTTTCTCGGCTTTGTGAGCCGCTTGTTTAAGGTTTTCTGCTAAAACCTTGCGATTCGACGCAGTGGCTAATTGTGCAAAGCCTTGCGGAATAAGGTAGTTACGGGCATAACCTGGTTTTACAACAACCACGTCATTTTTGTAGCCTAACCCTACTATATCAGTTTTTAATATTATTTCCATCTTAATAATTGTGAATGAGTGAATGGCGAATAGTGAATGGTGAATTTGAGCAATACATTCGCTAATTCACCGCAGCGGTGGACCGCTAATCCGCTAATTATTTCAATCCGTCTGCTACGAATGGTAATAGGGCCAGGTGACGAGCACGTTTGATGGCTACCGAAACTTTGCGTTGGAATTTAAGGCTATTGCCCGTCAGACGACGAGGAAGGATTTTACCTTGCTCATTCACAAATTTCAATAAGAAATTCGGGTCTTTGTAATCAACATATTTGATACCGGCTTTTTTGAAGCGGCAATATTTTTTACGAGCTGTATCTTTTCTGTCTACAGGGTCGTTTACCAATGACATTGTGTTATTTCTCATTATGCGTTTTCTTCGGTTGTTGCCTCTGCTTTGTCAGCTTTAGCAGGTTCTGAACTTTTCTTACCAATTAAACCTTTGCTACGGCGGTCGCTGTAGTCAAGAGCATATTTGTCTAATTTTGTAGTCAAATAACGCATAACACGCTCATCACGTTTGAAATCGGTTTCCAGCGTTGCTACGATTTTTGCATCAGCTTTGTACTGGAACAACTGATAATAACCCGTGTTTTTGTGCTGAATGGTATATGCCAGTTTACGAAGACCCCAATGCTCTTCATGAACTAACTCAGCACCATTATCAGTTAATGTTTTTTTGAATTTTTCGACAGCTTCCTTTATCTGGGTTTCAGATAAAACGGGAGTTAAAATGAAAACTGTCTCATACTGGTTTTGAAACATACTAAAAACAGTGTTTAAATAAAATTAAAGATTTGTTCTCAAAAATGAGGGTGCAAAGGTAGGGATTTTTTGGGAAAATGAAAAATATTGTGGGGATATTTTTTGTAAATGGTTGCTTTCTAAGAAGGTAGAGTGATTTGGCTATGCTGGCCTTCGACCGCAGCGGCGGACCGTTCCGCTCAAGCACCGGGCTTGGCACATTAGTGAATTAAATAGAGACTTTTATTTAGAAAGATTTATAATTAAATACTGCGCTGGGCCCGGTGCCTGAGCGGAACGGTCCGCCGCTGCAGTCGAAGGCCGCGCATTGCAAAATCAATTAAATCAGTTCAATCAAAGTTCAAGACAAAACCCTCCTCGGCAAATCCTGCAACTGCCTAAAACCTTGACTTACAAAATCAATTTCAAAACAAAATGTCTTCAAGCCATTGGTAATTGCAATGTGAGGGCACCTGAGTGTGAGATTATAACGGGAGGCCTGTTCGATAACTGCCTGATTGATAGGTACCTCCGGGGCTTTGCATTCGATTAATAGAAAAGGCAGGCCATCATTATCAAAAATGACGATGTCGGAGCGTTTTTGTAGTTGGTTATATTTGAGCCCGCCTTCGAGTCGAATCAGGTTTTTGGAATATGCATAATGATTGATGAGCAGATGCACAAAGTGCTGCCGCACCCACTCTTCGGGTGTAAGAACCAGGTATTTTCGACGTATAGCATCAAAAATGCAGATTTTTCCCTTAATTTCCTTAATTTTGTGGTCGAAAGGTGGTAGGTTTAGCTGTATCATCTTTTTAGGTTAACAAAGCGTTAAATTATCAAAGCCTCAATTCGGTTTTAGATAATTCACCTAATTTTAAAACAAAAATAGATTTATTATGGAGAAAAAAGAAGAGATTGTTGCAAACTGGCTTCCCAGATACACAGGTACCCCCCTATCAGAGTTTAAACCGTATATTCTGCTGACGAATTTTCATAACTATGTAGATATGTTTGCCGAGATGTTTGATGTAGAAATCAAAGGCAAAGACAAACCTATGCAGACTGCCTCGGCCGGACATATCACCATTATCAATTTCGGGATGGGTAGCGCGATGGCTGCCACAGTGATGGACTTGCTATCGGCCATTGAGCCTAAAGCGGTGTTATTCTTAGGTAAATGCGGTGGTTTGAAGAAAACAACCCGCCTGGGAGATTTGATTCTGCCGATTGCGGCCATTCGCGGAGAAGGAACCAGTAATGACTATGCCCGCCCTGAGATCCCGGCACTACCGTCATTTCGTTTGCAGAGGGCCGTTAGCTCTATGATTAAAAAACATGAGTTAGATTACCTGACCGGCACTGTCTATACTACCAACCGTCGTGTATGGGAACACGATACTGTTTTCAAAGAATACCTGCGAGAGATACGTGCTATGGC
>CBIHRH010000052.1:0-13504 GCA_966212365.1 uncultured Emticicia sp.
TCGCTAAACGCAGTGGCGAATCAAATGTAACGGCCACTTTATTAGCTGATAATAAGCAACTGGCTAATTTTACGGGTACCGATTTATCTTTGGATAAAGGACTAGTTGGAAATACAGTTTCAATTAATGCCAAAGGCAAAGGTGCCTTATACTATTTTGCACAACAGGAAGGGTTAAGTGCCACCGGAAAATATGTAGAAGAAGACAATTTCCTGAAAGTGCGTCGTCAGTTCTTTAGTCGGACAGGCCAACCGCTTTCAGTGAATCAATTCAAGCAAAATCAGTTGGTGGTGGTGAAAGTAAGCATTAGCGGAACAACCCCAATAGAAAACGTAGTAGTGACGGATATGTTACCGGCAGCGTTTGAAATAGAAAATCCTCGTCTGAATGAAGATAGAGAAATAACCTGGATAAAGAATGCCTCGTCACCACAACATTTCGATATAAGAGACGATCGAATTAATTTCTATACCACCACCGATGGAACTGAACGTAGCTTCTATTATCTGGTCAGAGTAGTTTCCCGTGGCAAATTCATTATTGGCCCGGTAGCTGCTGATGCCATGTATAATGGAGAATACCATAGTTATAATGGTGGTGGAACTGTTACAGTAGAATAATAATAGTAAGAAAAGCGCAAGGTTAGCTTACATTCATCCTGCGCTTTTAAGGCTGTTTGCAAATTCAAAAAAAGTAGCTTTATTTGTAATGACTTGAAATGAGAATTCAAACTGTTTTTACATCCTAAACAATTTTAACTATGGCTAATCCGGCATTTTCGGAAAAAACATTTACCAAAATCGACTTCGCTCAAGACAATAGCGAGGTGATGAATGTACAAAGTACCCTAACTAAAGTTGGTATTTTATTATTTATCCTTTTAGCTTCTTCGGCCGTATCGTGGATAGGCTTACTGGAGGGTTGGAGTATTGCACCCATGCTTATTCCGGCAGGCTGTATCGGAGGACTTTTATGTGCCATTGTACTGGCGTTTAAAAAAGAGTGGGCTCCACAATTAGCACCTACTTATGCCCTATTGGAAGGCCTAGCTATTGGTGCTATCTCAGCTATTTTTCAGGATTTAGCCTTCATGGCAGCAGGCTTGACTTTCGGAGTGGTATTAATTATGTGGTTTTTGTATAAAACCAGAATATTACAAGCTACCCAACAATTTATCTTTGGTGTAACAGCCGCTACCGGTGCTATTTTTCTGGTTTATTTATTGACATGGATACTAGGTATGTTTGGTATCAGCATGCCTTATATTCATCAGGGTGGTACTGTGGGTATTATTTTCTCATTGGTTGTAGTAACTATTGCAGCGATGAACCTGATTATCGATTTTCATCTGATAGAGCAGGGTGCAGCCATGCGTGCACCTAAATATATGGAGTGGTATTCGGCTTTTGGATTAATGGTAACCATCATCTGGCTTTACCTTGAAATCCTGAAATTGTTGGCGAAAATTTCCCGTAAATAGAACTCAGTAAAACTTATTCAATTGAGCCTGCTATCAAAGTGGGCTCAATTTGTTTAAATACCTATAAAAAAAGAAAACCCATATAAAACTACATGGATTTTGCTTGCTAACCCCTAAACAAACTATTTTAGCCACTATCCAATATTTTTTTAGCTTTTTTCGGCTATACGCAATTTTTTACTTATCAGACTTTGTATGGATTTTAGTAGCTGGAAAATTTCACTGTTTTTGCGTCACAGGAGGAGAGTAATCCTCTAATTTCTTATCTTTAAAATAGTCGACAGCTTTGCTATTGGATAAATCCCATGAAACCCAAGTATAGCCTCGTTGGTCGGCCAGATACCTGCGTATTTTCTTATTAAGCTTGTTGATTTCATCCTCCTGATTAATAGTAGGATTCTGCTTAATGCGCTCTGCTATTTTCTCTTTGTTTTCGTAAAGAATAGGAAGCGTTCTATCAGAAAGGTCATATAAATATTTATAGTCAATATTGGCCGCGCTTTGCGTGCTTAGATTATATCGGGCAATCATGCTGTCCCAGTCGAAAATCGCCAGACTTATGAATGCTGCGTAGAATACCCAGCCTGCTTGCTTAAACAAATGGAAGAATGAATACAGCTTTTTAATTTTCAACCACATCAGCACTAATCCTGCTGAAGTAATTATCAGAAAGAAGAATACACCAATGCGTTTATGTGTAAGTCCGTAATTGATAATATACTCGTAGTTGCGTAATAGAACCGAAATAACCAGAATACCATTCTGGATAATCCAGATGTACGACGCACGAATAAGCCATTTATTATCGGATAGGAAGTTTAGGTCTCTCCTGAAATAGAAAAGCAATATGGCAATAGAAAGAAGAATACTCAAAATCAATAGATAAGTGCCATTATGCACCAATTGTGATAATTCTACTGCCGATTTCAAATCTCCACCTACATTAAACCAGATGAACCGTATATCGATAATATTGATGATAAGGAGCAATACGTTTACAGAGCCAATTAAGATTAAAGCTGTTTTATACTCGTTTTTTACGTTGACCTCATTGAAATTTTTCGGAGCTTCTAAAGTCCTTGGACTTTGAAATTCAAAAAGCTTGTGAATGACTTTGGCTCTTTCCCAGTTTTTTAAAACACAAATAATGAGAAATGCCCCAAAAAGAATAAATATCAGATGTGGAACAGAGAAAGTCTGAAAGAATTGGCTAAACGAATGAAAAAATCCTGAAAAAGTTGAGTCCAGCATATGGCTGAAAATCGGATTAGCAGTCTTAAAAATTGAGAGAAAAATAAAGAAGACCACTATAGGTATAATTAATAACTTTGTAATTCTAAGAACCCAATTGAACTTGCTGGTATTTCCGTTGCGATGATTGTTTGTACTAGCCAATAAAATAATGGGTTCAAATGTACTCATCAGGGTATTCACACCAAACTGAAACATTGCGGCACTTACACTCGTGAGTTGGGGGCGATGCAAAAAACCAACTAATACAATGAAAGAAAAAAAGTGAGTAAATACACTTATCACAGAATTGTGCAAAACCACCAAAACCCCGGTAAGGATTGTTAGACATAATGCGGCTTTTATTGATAGCGTGTCAAGCTTTATTTTGTCAGAATAGATAAGCGAACCAATCAGTAAGCCATTAAATAGTACCAGGTTAATGCCTATTTTTTCATGCCAGAAAAAATAATTAAAGAGAATGGTGAGTAGAGCAAGTGCTAGAACTTTGAGGTTAGTAGAAGACATAGCTTTAAATTTTTAAAAGTACTTTGTTTTTCAAAGTTAGAAGATAAAAAAATTATAATCAAGTGCCTCGAATAAATTTTTCTAATTCATTCAGGTGGTCGTTAAAAGCCTGTTTTCCTTCGTCAGTTACCGAGTATATGGTGCTAGGTTTACGGCCTATAAATTCTTTCTTGAACGAAATATAATTAGCTTCCTCTAAGGCACGCAGGTGCGTGGCCAGGTTGCCATCGGTTAATGCCAGAAGCTCTTTCATATTATTAAAAGAAAGCTCATCATTAACCATTAGCACCGACATAATACCTAAACGGGCTTTGCTCTCAAATGCTTTATTAAAATTCTGTAATAAATTCATAACTCAGTGTCAAGCGAGTGCTATTCGCCTGACAAATAACTATTTTGTTTCATACCTGAAATATACCACCGCTCCATAAATAATATGAAGCACACCAAAACCTAATGCCCAGAATTTAAGATTCCATTGTGCCAGAAATAGTGCTATTATGCCTATAATAATTTCACTGATACCTAAATAAAATGTGTCGTGCACGGTATATCTACTGGCATTAACCAAGGCTATACCATAAAAAATCAATGTTGTAGGGAAACATAACCAGAAAAACCCATGATAGAGCATTGCTATACAGAAAGCACCTCCGGCCAGAAGTGGTATCAGCATGCTTACCAACAAACGCTGTGAGGTTGAATTCCACATCTTCAACCCTTGTTTTCTGGCTCTGCGTATTGTAAAGAAAGCACCCGTAACTAAAGCGGAAATAAGTACTATTATAGCATCTATCACCAGCAAAGGTACTATTTCTTCTCTTACCTGAGGGTCAAACAAATGATAAAGCCCATCTACATGGATTTTCTGATGTGCATACCATGCACCTGCTAAAGCGCAAATACCTGCCGAAATACCTGACAGCCCGCTGAGTGAGAGGAACTTAGAGGAGCGTTCCATCATCGAGCGGATCTCTTTGAGTTGTTCAAGGTGTTCGTTCATAGATTAGCTAATATTTTAGGCAAAAATATAATAATTCCGATAATTACTGCAATGCAGGAAATAATTAAAACTGCAGCGGCTGATAAATCTTTTACTTTTCCAATTAATGGGTGGTGTTCCGTCGTCACGAAGTCACATAATTTCTCAATGGCGGTATTAAATGCCTCTGCTACCCATACCAATCCGATTATAATACATGTGACCGACCATTCAGCACCACTTAATCCTACCAGCAAACCTGTAAGAATAACAACAACTGTAGCAAACAGGTGAAATCTGGCGTTATTTTCCTGCATCAACACCCCTATACCCTGAAAGGCATACTTAAAACTACGCAACATTTTTGGTACGTTCATACGACGGAGGAATCAACAGATTTAAAGAAACGTATAATACCATAACTACTAACGAAAACACCATGGTTGTTTGAATAGCCAGAGGATTCTGCAATTCCTGAAAGGATTTGCGGAACAGAAAAATCGGGTCGGTGAATAAATCCCAACTATTGAAACGAACAAACCGACCCAAATATAAACCAAAACCTGATAATACTACGCTTATAGTAAGAATACTCCAGGCCAGGAATTTATTTGTAAATCTTTGAACAATCTGATGCGCTACATATAAAGAATATAAGCCTGTTGCTAATCCAGCCAGTGCAACCACAAAGAAACTTACGGAGTCGAACCATAGTAAACGACTATGAGATTCTGTCAGGTGAATTAAATCAGTAATAATATAGGGCGAGTTTGGAAAAAACAAGAGCCACAATGCTAAGCACAGATAAATAATTGGTTGACGAAACTTTACAGGAATTCGTTGCGACGATTGAGACCTGCGTGCCACCAAGGCAAAAAATAAAGGTACCCAGGCTAAGAACAGATTCCAGAGCAGGTATATACCCCTTAATTGTTGTGTTTTAATGACACCCGCAATCAAGAGTACAAAACTCAGGAGTGTCAGTAAAACCAAACTCAAAGTTGGGCGGCTGATAGAAAAACTGATCGTTATCTTTTTTAGATTCATAATTTAATTGAAAAGAACTTTGTAATGCAAAGTAACTGTAGATTCTGATATTATCCAAATGTTTGATTAGATTTTTTTGAAAATAAAAAGCCAGCTTTCAAAAGCTGGCTTTTCAATAATGTTTTTTCAATTTAGTGTATACAGCAATAAAGCCAGAGAATATAATTATAAGGGGTTTGGGCACTAAACAAGCAAAAGTTATTAATCACAACATTCGTTTGTTTCCATATTTAGACGGTGTTTTTTTAGAAAGTCACAATTCATTGAAATTATTTTTCAAAATTTTAAAATGATAGCAACGGTTGACCTTTGAACATAAATAAATTGATATATGTTTATCAAAATCTCTAGGTTACTTTGTAAAAAGGAGGAGAATTCAAGCAAATTCAACCAATACTATCAATTTATTAAAGCTTTGTACTTAATTTAGTTTTTTGTTAAAAAATAGTGACGAAATACCCTTAAGTATTTGTTAGATTTTGAACACATTAACCAGTCATACTGTTAGTATTTAATTAGGGAGATAATATTGTAGGTGTCTATGTCTGAGATAAGTTTTGATTATAAAACAGAATTAGTGAGAGTCCCCGAAGAGCCGGGCGTATATCGTTATTTTGGCGACGATGGAGAAGTTATTTATGTAGGGAAAGCCAAAAATTTAAAAAACAGAGTTACCAGTTATTTTGCCAATTTTAATCGCCACGATAAAAAGACACGTCGTTTGGTGGTAAGTATCCGTAAACTGGAATTTACGATTGTTCCTACCGAATTTGATGCGTTACTACTTGAAAACACATTAATAAAAAAGTATCAGCCTCGCTATAATATTCTGTTGCGGGATGATAAGACCTATCCTTATGTATGTGTAACCAACGAGCGTTTTCCAAGGGTGATTACCACAAGGCGTATAGAAGATAAATCACGTGGCAAGCTATACGGGCCTTTTGTTAATGCAAAAGCTATGTATGCCTTGCTCGAAATGTTCAGTCAGTTGTATACCATTCGTACCTGTAATCTGAATTTGTCGCAGGAAAATATCGATGCAAAGAAATTTAAGGTTTGTCTTGAATACCATATTGGTAATTGCAAAGGCCCATGTGAGAATCTGCAAACAGAAGCTGATTATATCAAAGAGATTGAGCAGGTACATAATATCCTAAGAGGGAATCTGACTCCTGCTAAACAGTATTTTGAACAACGGATGCAGGAGTCGGCTCAGAAACTGGCATTTGAAGAGGCACATCAGTTTAAACTGAAACTGGATTTTCTGCAGAACTACCAGAGCAAGGCTACTGTAGTAAATCCGTCTATTAAGGATTTGGATGTGTTTAGTATTACCTCTGACGAAACAACGGCTTATATCAATTATCTGAAAGTTATAAATGGCACAATTACACTTACCCAGACTTTAGATGTAAAGAAAAAACTAGACGAAACAGACGAGGAAATTCTGGTGATGTTTATTGTGGAGCTCCGCCAGCAATATGAAAGTACAACGAAAGAGATAATAACCAATATACCCGTATTGATGGATATGAAAGCGGATATATCGGTGCCGCAGATAGGGGATAAACGTAAGTTGCTGGATATGTCGCTGAAAAATGTGGTGTATTTCAGAAAAGAAAAAGCTGAAAGAGATGCCATTGCTGCCAGCGGAGCCACTAATAAACGCGACCGCGTATTGGTAAAATTGAAACAGGATTTGCAGTTGAAAAACCTGCCAAGACATATTGAATGTTTTGATAACTCGAATATTCAAGGCACCAATCCCGTATCGGCAATGGTTTGTTTTATTAATGGTCAACCTTCCCCCAAAGAGTATCGACATTTTATTCCGAGAACTGTACAGGGGCCAAATGACTTTGCTACAATGAAAGAAGTCGTGACCCGTCGGTATACCAGGTTATTGGAAGAAAAAGCCGACTTACCTGATTTGATAATTATTGATGGTGGTAAAGGGCAACTTTCGGCCGCTTGCGAGGCACTCAAAGAAATAAGTTTGTACGGCGAAATACCAATTATCGGGATTGCCAAGCGTCTGGAAGAAATCTATTTCCCGGAAGATACTCTGCCATTATATATTGATAAAAAATCTGAGTCTCTGAAACTGATTCAGCGTTGCCGTGATGAGGCTCACCGTTTTGGTATTACCCACCACCGCGACCGCCGTAGTCAGGGTTTCCTGATAAGTAGTCTGGAAAGCGCTCCTGGTATTGGTAAACTGACAGCTACCAAAGTATTGAAACATTTCAAGACTATCTCAAATATCAAGAATGCACCTGATGAAGACCTTATTCAATTGGTGGGCAAAGACAAAACACACCGTATCAAAGAGTTTTTAGAGAAAGAGAGCTAGAACAAGATTTAGTGTTGAAGACTATCGTATATCATTCGTGATACATCTGCGAGAGTTTCAACACCTTTTTTCTCGTCTTTCAGTTTTCTGGAAAGTAGCACCAGTACATACTTTCTGCCGTCGGGTAGATACACAATACCCGAATCATTCTGTACACCCGTAATGGAACCTGTTTTATGGGCTACTTTTACTTCATTAGGCAGTTTAGCAGGTATTTTTTCTCTGAATTTCTGGTCAAGCAAAATCTTAATCATTCCTTTTGAATCTTCAGGGCTAACTACCTTTTCCTTGGCTAACTTTTCAAAAATAGTCATGAGGTCATAAGCTGTAACAGTATTGTTCATACCTAATTTAAAGGCCTTATTATCTTCGACACCTCTCAATACCTGAATATCATTGGCTCCTAAAGTGCGCATGGTAGCATTGGCTTTTTTTGCATCTACCAGATCAATCAGAATATTAGTTGCCAGATTACTGCTCACAATAATCATCTGATAAGTGAGGTCGTAGATAGTCATTTTCCTGCCGATTTTTTTATACATCTCATCGGCGCTATCGTCAGTAATATCTAAACTAAATGGGCTACCATCTACAATGCTTTTAAATTCATTCTTCACTACAATCGAATCAGACAATTTGAATTTTCCTTCCCGGGCCTGTTTAAAAACCTCTATCATTACAGGGGTTTTCATGGTACTTGCTGCATGAAAATTGTCTTTTTCATTGATGAATAATGTTTGCCCTGTCTGTAAATCCTTAAAGGCTACGGCAAATTCTCCCTCAACCGGGCTGAGTTTTGCCTGAATTTCATTTTTAAGTTTTTCTGATGAACCTGTTTGTGCCAGAGACTGCATAGTGATTCCTAGAAGTAGAGCGATGAAGTAGATGTTTTTCATTCGGTAACTGTGAATAAGTAAATACTTTATATGCAAGATAAATGAAAATTATTAGATTCAGATATGTTCTTTATTAAATAAACTGCCTGAAATAAGATGCTTAAATTTAATAAGACTATGATAATTATATGTATTTTATTCAATAATGGAAGTAGCAGAGGAGATAAATCATAAAAAAATCAGGATTTTGGGGAACACTTTCCCCAAAATCCTGTGTATTTGGCTATTATCACGTTTGGCAAATGTTTTGATAAATATGGTATATAAAACATTTTAAGCCATGATCGTTGTATTATTTATAGTTTCGCAATTTGTAGCATTAGGGTTTGTCTCTGCTTATGGTTTGTATTTAGAGCGCGAAGAGCAGAGAAATTACCGGAATAATTTAATGGCCCAAAAACAGGGCAAGGAACTGAGATAATGCACTGCAATAACTAATAACGTTTTTGAGGTATTACTACTGTTGGTTGACTCCAGAAAAACCTGATACACACAACTGATACCAGGGTAAAAATGAATCCTAAGAACCCAAAAATAACGGTCACCGCCGAAATGCCACCCATAGTGGCATCTTCCGGATTAGCAGGGTTAAAGTATATTTCTACAGTTTCACCCAAGTCATAGGCTGAAGGCCTTGAATAAACATTGTGATAATAAAAATGGGCTGTGCCACCCGCATCGCTGTACTCAACTATGGGAGCCTTGCTGCCTTTTCTATTGCTTTGCAGGTTTATGACTCTTCCTGAAGTTTTAGTGGCTGATGCCATAAAATTGCGGTGCGCAACGAAGAAGTAGATAGCTGCGCTAAGAAAGCCAATACCTATGACTAGAAAAAGTAATAAGACATATCTGAGAGGGTCTGTTTTGCTCATGATTTTGTAGGTTATTTATATTTTTGTTAGTGTTATTTTTAATTGTTTATACCGGTGCCGTGCTGACGATTTAAAAAATCGTGATACATAATTATTTTCTCATGGCCCATCCAATCCCAGCGAATAACAGTCCGAAAATACTCAGGATAATCATCGGAATAAAGCTGTAACCAAGACTTACATCTTCCGGATTCAGCGGGTTATAATAAATCGTCACTTCTTCACCTTTCCGATACTTTGGAGGATTTGTACCTTCAGAATGGTAATAGGTATGCTTTTGCTGGTCAGATGTGTAGTATTCAATAATCGGTCTTTTCAGTACCTTTCCTTTGGGCATATCAAAACCTGTAACAAAGCCCGTGGTTTTATGGGCTTCTTTCATAAAAAGAAACTGACTGCCATAGATGAATATCACGCCCACAAAAAATAACAAGCCAATTCCCAGAATAATATGAGGGCTATTTCGGATATAAAAAGGTTGAGATGCTTGTGCATATCTCATCTCCAGGGAGCTTTTTGGTAATAGGTCACATAAGTATCTCCATCGATGACAATCATTGGGTCACCATTTTTTGGGTGATTCCGTTTCTCAAAAGAATAAACTTTATATCCTTCTTTCTGTGACTGCACATGTATTCTATTGCCTTCTAATTTCCAGGTGCCCCTGTCATAACTCTGACTGCTAGAACCCCCATAACCGCCTCCTCCATATCCACTGATGGAACCTTCGGCATAATATTCATAAGTGCCATTGCCATTAATAACAATACATTTTGTGCTGTTATAACTGCTGCTGTAAGTAGAAGATGTATTAGCCCAACACCATTTACCTACAATACTCTGGTCTATACTACCACCTCCTCCAACTGTATTGCCGGCGGATGCTTGCCCATAGCCGCCCGCTGTTGCTCCATTGGTTGTACCTTTTTGCAGAATAGCCGTTGTGCCATTGCCGCTTAAAGTCAGGTAATTGCCATTAACAGAGTATTGCAGAGTAGTAGTGTCTGCGGCTCCGATAATAGATACATTATTGCCGGAAGTATTGTACTGAAAACCAACACCATTATACGATCCTTGCCCGCCAGCCTGAAAAACCATGGTTTCTCCATTGCCCGACCAGGTACCTACTATAGACGAACTACCGGATTTGGAGGGTAGTGAGGTAGTTGAGGTGGATTTCTGCGTATTAGTATTTGAGACTCCATCGCCTTTAGCAAACGTAATAGGCGCATCTAAATCTCCACCCGAAAGTGTCAATTGTCCATTTTGTAAAACGTATTTATAATTAGTTGTTTCACCGTCCTGCTCCATTGATAGGGTGGTTGCTGTGGCTGTGTAGGTGATTTTTTCTTCATCAAACTTACCACTGCCATCGGCATTGAGTTGCAGCACCATAGCAAAACCGAATTGATTGTTTGTCCATTTACCTGTAAGAGTAGTTTTACTGGCTTGTACTTTTGAACCTATCTGGGCAAAAAGCATGGTGGGTAGTAAAAATAATAGGATAGTTTTCATGTTATTTTCCGTTTTGGTTGAGAATAAAGATAAGATTTTTTTCATGGTTTTGCTTGTTTAAATCCTGTAACCCAAAGTTTTCCCAATTAACACTAACAGGTATAGCTGCCACCGGGCAGGGGAGCTTAATTGAATGAAATCTTTGAATTGGGCATGAATCATGGCTAAATAAATCTGGCTGCTCAGGCGCTTCTTTAAACCGATTTTGTTTAACAGAACCAGCATTTCAATGCTTTCAAAGAATGCTTGTAAACATGGCTCTGTCTCGGTCGGGTACTGCACGATAAAATTTTGATTTCGTAGCAGTACCTTCAAATTGGGTAAAAGCAGCTTAGGGGTTTTCATGGGTATTCTTGTTGAGAAATCTTTTGCAAATGAGGTATAGATTATGGCACAATTCAATACCGCATTTGTGGTATTTTACTTAAATTGCCGCAAAACCCGGGATAAATGCGTCTGCTACTCCTTTTTTTACTGCCTATCGCTGCTTTCTGCCAAAACACCATCTGGTTAGATAATAGCGTGCAGAAAATGGAGATTCGAGAGAATATGTTTATTTTGAAAGATTCATCTAATGATTTGACAATTGAATATCTCGTGGGGGCTAGACAAGAATATTTCCATCAGTCGAAAATGGGAATACCTAATCTGGGTTGGGGAAAAAGAACAGGGTGGGTGCGGCTCGAATTAAGAAGTAAACAGGAGAGTAATTACTTATTTCATGTGAATAGTGCTATTTTCGACGAACTAAGTTTTTATCTGGTTCGAGGCCGGCAAGTCATTCAGTCAGTTGAAAACCTAAGTTGTCTTACCCCCATTATCAGTCGGCCTTATGTACATAGAGATTTTGTTTTTCCGATACATCTGAAATCTGGTGAAACTTATATAATCTATGTAAAAGGAAAGAATCTGCTTAACTCTATCAAATTCCCTCTCATTATCTGGAACTCTAAGGCTTTTGAAAAAAGAGACCGCCAATTGAATTTCTTCTGGGGCATTATTATAGGGGTTTTAATTTTAATAGTACTAGGAAACTTCCTCATCGCTTATCTGCTTAATATGCGGATTTTCTATTTCTATGGCATGTATGTGCTGAGCCTTATCCTGGTTTTTCTGCATCTGGATGGATTTTTATATGAATACTTACCTGCCAGTTTGTTAAGGAATAACGTGGTTGATTTAACTCAGTATTTCAGTTATAGCGTATTTTTCTGGAGTATTCTGTTTGTTATTGCCTTTACAAAACTTTCACTGGCAGACCGACCTTTTTTTGAACGAACACTACGTGTATTGAGTATCGTATTCTGGATTTTATTGTTGCTCTCACTTTTTTCACCACTCTGGATTTCTGGAGTGTCAGATGCCTATTTACAGTTTTCTGGTTTGACAGCCCGCGTTTTCTTTATTACTGTGTTGACTTTCCTTTACCTGACCGTATTGGCATCGGTTCGTAAAAACGCTATGTCCCGCATTTATCTCATTTCGGTTATTCCTCCTATACTTTCTTATATTTTACCGCAGTATTTTAACCATATTTTCGATATCTGGATTGTACAACCCTATGCCTATTTATTTGGTTTCTTGTTCGAGATTATCATTTTATCAGTGGCAATGGTTGTAAGGGTAAAAGAATACTTGTTTACTAATCAAAAGAAAGATGCAATTGTAGAAGTACAAGCGATTGAAGAAGTTGAGAAAAAGCCTTTAATGGAACATGAGGTGCTTTCTAAGAGAGAAATTGAGATATTAACGGCTTTTGCCAAAGGCTTTACTTATCAGGATATTAGCGATGCCATGTTTATTAGTCCGCATACGGTGCGAACACATCTGAAAAATATTTATCAGAAGCTTGAAATCAGCAGTAAAGCAGAAGCTGTAAAAGTAGCAATGGAACGAGGTTGGCTTTAATATTTACTGCCGACTACTACCTTTCCCTTAAACTCTTGTTTTTCACCATTAGGATTAAACAGCTCTACCAGAATTACATAATATCCAACGGCTGCTATATCATTGTTACCACTTTTACCATCCCATATTATCTGGTCGTTGACACCCAATAACTGATTCCGGGCTAATTGTTTCAGCATACGGCCATGTACGTCAAAAATGTAAGCATTGGCAATATATCCGTTTGTATCTAAAGCGAATTTCAATAGGGCTATATCATTAGCACCGTCACCATCGGGTGTAAAAATTTCAGGTTCGATAGTAAAAGCATTTTTCAGATTGGCTAATGCCACTTGTGAATTGGCATATCCCGGAGTTGCGTATCCTTCAGAAGCTACCGCCGAATGCCAATTGGAAAGTACGGAAGAGGGCATATTATAATCGGCCTTTTCGAGAGATACCCCAGATTTATCGTCAATCAAAACATGATGGAGGGTTTCATTATAATCAAATCGGTCAAATACTTTTTTATTTTCATTAAGTAAGATAACTGTTCCGCTTTCATCCGGAAATGCCGGGAGAGAAACCATTTCAAGGATATTTTCTGAAACTGCCTTGAAATATTGTGTTTTAATAGTAGCGGCACTTCTGCTCAATACTGTGAATTGTTTGGGTTGCAAAATGAAATGAGTATTGATTATAAGTTTGCTA
>CBIHRH010000053.1:0-13380 GCA_966212365.1 uncultured Emticicia sp.
GTTCGTCTCCAAGAGGTACATCCTTACTTCGCCTGGCACAATGCCCTGTCTCTACAAACCAAATCAGGCAAATATCAAGAAGGTTTAATTTATAAGTCCAACGACGACAAAATATCATTATTACATAAGATAGTGAACTCAATGGGAAACCATTTCGTACACAGATACCTCGACGAAATCGAAAGGATTTGCCGAGGTATTTTTTTATTCGTAATTTGGTCTAAAAATTAGTTAAATGCTGCCCTCACTCCCGCTAAAAATTGATTTATTTGCTATTATCATACTATTAGGTGTAGTACAAGGCTTCTTTTTAGCGTTTTTCTTTCTTACTACCAAACAAGGCAATAAAGTAGCCCATCGGTATCTGGGCTTGTTTTTGTTTTCAATGGCTTTTGCCATTACGGAAGTATTAATGGGTTATACCAATTATACCTTCCAGACGCTTTATCTGGTAGATATGGCCGAGCCTACCAATTTTGTGCTGGCGCCACTTTCTTTTCTTTATATACAGACTTACATTACCGAGCGGTTTACTAAGGCACAACTCTTACATTTTATTCCGTTTTTTGCTTATCTTATCTATATGTCGGTTTTGTTTTATCCATTGGCCGATGTTTATCACTACAATTCCTATATCTACGCTTTTCACCCTGATATGGCTTCTGTCCCCTGTGATTATGCTGAAAGGGAATGGTATTATTTTTTCAAACATAATGTCAACGAGCTGATGTTTGCTCAAATGGTTGTATATACTATAGCAAGTTTTTATGTGGTCATTCAGGCATTTAAAAAAGAGAGATTATCATTTCGTTCTAATCAGAATACTAAATTGAGTTGGGCACGCAGTCAGGTTATTTCCTTAGCTTCTATCGTAATTATCTTTTTGGTTATCAAACGTACTTTTATTCATGATTTAGGCGACCATATACTGGCAGGACATATTACATTGATTATTTACGCGATTTCTTTCTCGGTTATCAGTCGTTCAAAATTCTTTCATGATGAACAGACAAAGGCAGCGAAGAAGTATGAGAAGTCGTCTCTCACTACTGATATACAAGATAATGTATTAGATAAGCTGACAGAGGTAATGAATACCGAAAAACCTTTTCTGAATGATTCTTTTTCGCTGCCTGGACTGGCTAAAATGTTAGCCGTATCTCCGCATCATCTCTCGCAAATTCTGAATGAAAAGTTGGGGCAGAGTTTTTTTGACTATACCGCTACTTATCGCATTAGAGAAGCACAACAATTATTGGTATCCCCTGAGTACGCCCATATCAAGATTGAAGAAATAGCCGAAATGGTGGGTTATAACTCAAAATCGGCCTTTAATACTTCATTTAAGAAGATTGTCGGGCAGACACCCTCACAATTCAGGGTGCAGAAATAGGTTCGTTTTTATAGGCTCGAACGTCTCGCTTATCGGGAGAGGCTTCCTGAGCCTATCAGTTTATCTAGTTTTGTGGCATCATTTAAACATTATGCACAAAATCATGGAACCTATTACAACAGCATCAGCTCCAGAAATCAAAACAGCCAAACGTCAGTATTATATCGACTGGATTCGGGTATTGGCTTTCTGTATTCTTATCTTTTTTCATAGCGGCATGTTCTTCGTCAGTTGGGGATGGCATGTAAAGAACAATGTCATTAACCATACCATGGAATACCCCATGGAATGGTTACACCTCTGGCGCTTACCTCTCTTATTCTTTATCTCAGGGGTAGGTGTGAGTTTCGCCATGAAATCGCGTACCGGTTGGCAATTTGTGGGTGAGCGTACCAAGCGTTTATTGTTACCCCTGATATTTGGCATGTTTATCATTGTGCCTCCACAAATTTATTTCGAGCGTTTGCAAAGTGGGCAGTTCAGCGGCTCTTATATAGATTTTTATCCCAATGTTTTCAATTTTATCCCCTACCCTAAAGGTGATTTCTCGTGGCATCATTTATGGTTTGTGGCTTATTTATGGGTTTTCTCTTTGTTAGGTACGCCTTTATTTATATGGTTAAAGTCAGACAAGGCTCAAAAGGTAATAAAAACAGCACGAAACTTATTCAGCAATATCTGGAGTGTTTTGCTATTAAGCGTAATACCCATGATTCTTTATTGGACACTTCGCCAAAAATGGCCTGTTACCAATAATCTGATCGCTGACTGGTATAATTTTACTCTGTCGCTTACCATTTTTATCTATGGCTATCTGATTGGCACCAATCAGAAAATCTGGGATATGATGGAGAAATACCGGGTTGCGCTTTTCTCCGTTGGAACATTCATTGTTCTATTCAGGATTTCATTTGATGCGATTATTGGAGAAGTTCCTGAAGACATTCCTTTTATGCCCTTCGTTAATGGTGTATTGACCATGATTAGTCTTTGGGCAACCATTTTAGGCATCTGTGGATTAGCCAAGCACTATCTCAACTTCAAAAACAACTTCTTAACTTATAGTACCGAAGCTGTTTATCCTTTTTATATCCTGCATCAGACTATCACGGTTGCCATTGGTTTTCATATTGCTGATTGGGATTTGAATGTGTGGCTGAAACTATTGATTCTGGTGCTTGGTACGTTTGGATTTAGTTTATTTATCTATCATTTTCTTATTCGACCTTTCAATTTTATGCGGTTGTTATTTGGAGTAAAGAATAAGCTGGGTTGATTAATCTTTAACCACGGAGGTGCCCGGAATTTTACACGGAGGACATGGAGTTTTTGCTATTGCTCCGTGAAACTCTGTGCAAAACTTGGTGCAACTCCGTGGTAAATATTTTCTATTTTTCTTAAAAAACACTTGACAGTGGACTATACTCCACTGTTTATTTTTACGAGAAAAACAATGAAAATACTTATTCTGACAGGCTTATGTTTAAGCCTTGTTTTCAATAGTATGGGACAATCAACAAAACCTGTTTTGCCTGATAGTATTGTGATGGCTTGTGAATTGAGTTCAAAAGAACAGGTGAAACGCATGAAAGAATTGCACGAAACCATCTTCAAGAAAATCAGCTCAACTGTTGAGCATGAAGATAACTATGAGTTGATTTTTACCAATACTACCAATGACTTTGTGATGGAAGTAGCTGAGTTTATTCAGTTCGAAAGGCTTTGCTGCCCATGGCTAAAATTTCAACTGACTTTTCTACCCAAAAAAGGTAATATCTCCCTAAAAATGGGTGATTCGCGACAGGCAAAAGACATGGCAAAGCTGGTGATGGGCTTTGATAAAAAGTAGAAAAAGGTTGATTAACTCAGTTTAAGTGCTTAAATTTGGTTATACCTTAGTGTTTCCGGTAAAGCTCTACTCTTTTAAAATATCTCAGTTTTACAGACGTTTTTTATATACATTCAGCAGAAAAGACTCTTTTCTATGATGAACACGACTAAGAAAAAACTCATATTCCTTTTCAGCTTCTTTCTTTTTTCAGGGTATGGAGCTATGGCACAAAATGTGCAGGCTATTAAGTATCCTGCACTGGAAAAGATGCTCAAACAATCGAAAGATACTGTTTTGATAGTCAATTTCTGGGCTACCTGGTGCAAGCCTTGCGTAGAAGAACTCCCTTACTTTGAGAAAATCAGCAAAAAATATTCGGGTAAAAATGTAAAGGTAATTCTGATTAATCTGGATGTGGTTAAAGATTTGAACACGAAAGTGAAACCCTTTGTAGCAAAAAATAATATCAGGTCGTCGAGGATTTATCTTTTAGATGAACCTGATTATAATTCATGGATTGATTTGGTATCGGCCGATTGGTCGGGGTCTTTGCCCTTTACACTCATCGTTCCTTCGGGCAAAAACGCACGCAAAACATTTGAAGAGCCTTTAACAGAAAGCCAGCTTGATAAGGAATTACAGCCTTTCATTCAGTAAAACCGTCCTTTATTTATCGTTTAACACAATTTTGAATTTTATGAAAAAAACCAGCATTCTTGGCTTGGCAGCAACACTTTTCGTTGTGCTTAGCAGCTTCCTTTTACCGGTAGACGGCTATAAGGTAGGAGACAAAGTAATGATTTTCAACCTGAAAAATGTTGATAACAAAATGGTGGCTTTGGGGCATGACGCAACCGCTAAAGGATATATTGTAGTGATTACCTGCAATACCTGTCCGGTAGCACAAGCCTATGAACAACGTATTATTGATTTAAACAAAACTTATGCACCAAAAGGGTATCCTGTAATAGCTATCAATGCTAATGACAGTAATCGCTCACCTGGTGATAGCTTTGGAGAAATGCAGGGTAGAGCTAAAAGCAAAAGCTACCAGTTTCCGTATTTACTGGATGAAACGCAGGAGGTAGCCAAAACTTATGGTGCCAGAAGCACCCCTACGGCTTATGTAGTAAAACGCGAAGGCAACGATTATATCCTTGCTTATCATGGGGCTATTGACAACAATTCAAATGATGCCTCGACGGCCAGTGTACACTATGTAAAACAAGCAGTTGACGCACTTTTGACAAATAAACCTGTAGAAATTACTACGGCAAAAGCGATAGGTTGTGGGATTAAGTGGAAGATGTAGTTAATAGTTATAAAAACAGGGGCTTAATCAAGCCCCTGTTTCCCATTTTTCCAAACAGATATATATTACAATTTATTTGCCTTATAAACTTTTACAACGCCATCGTTTTCACTGCTTACCACAATCAAACTTTGTTGTATCGGGCTTTTTGATGCCGGTATGAACAATACACCTTCCGGGGCATCTCCCGTAGGAATTACCTTTACAAATACCGGAGCAGCTGGGTTTGTAATATCATAAACCGCTACGGCATCTACTCTTTCCATACCCACATAAGCAACCTGTTTGCTTCCTACTCTACCAATGGCAATAGCCTCAGGCTCTACCGATTTATCATCACTTCTGGCATCGTCATACAGATTCGCTTCTTTGATTTTTACGTCAAGCTCGTTTTTGCTGTCATATACCTGCTGGCCTGTTTGTGCATTCCAGACCGAGAATGATCTTGCACCGAAACTATAAAGTGCATCATAATCGCCATCGCCGTCTTTATCACCTAAAGTAGTAGTAACGTTCAGGCGTCCCATTTGTGGTTCAGCTTTAAGTGCAGAAGCATTCGGGAAAGCGGCTTCATCTAATTTCAAATCCTTGATACGTTTTACCTCCGCAAAGGCATCATATTCACGGGCATCACCTTCGTTAGCCGTAAATAAATAGGTTACACCATTGTATTTGGTAGAAGCAATAGCATCTGGCATATAAGTGCCAAATACTTTCCAGGGTGCGAAAACGCCTACTGCATTATCTTTATCGCTAATATCTATCATATTTCCGGCAGCATTATAATCCTTAAAGCCAAGCGGGCTGATTTTAGTGATAGTTCCGGCTGCAATATTGATTTCTGCAATGGCATTGTTTTCCTGTAGTGTTACCCAAGCCGTTTTTGAATCATCAGAAACCGCAATATATTCCGGCTCAATGTCTTTTACAAAATCTTTACCAGGACCAAAAACTCTGAACCCTTTTGCAGTTAAATCTGCTAGTTGGCTAGCGAATGCAGAAAAATTAATTGTTTTTACTGCATAATTATTGGCTACTTCAATGATTGATACTGAACCCTCAGGATCGTTAGTATAACTTGTATTCGGCTCACCTTCGTTTGCACTTAAGATATACTTACCATCGGGGCTGTACGTTACCATATCAGGTAAAGCACCTACGGTAATTACTTTTTCTTCGGCATAGGTAGCAGCATTGAAAACTACTATTTTTCCGGCCGCTTGTTTGTCTGTGGATTCAATAGCAGCAGCTACTTTACCATTATAGGCTGATACACTATTTACATAACCCCCATAAGGCGCCATGCTGATAGAATGAATAACTTTAATGTTGGCAGGGTCAGCAAAATCAATGACATCAATTTTGTTGGTGGTTCCGTTGTTTACAGCAAATAGTCTTTTGGTTTGGGCATCAAAAGTTGTGATTTCTGCGGCACCTAAATCTCCTAAATCGATGGTAGAGATTTCCTTATAAGTAGCAAGGTCTTCGTTGACTGTGAATTCAAGGGCAGGGACCTCTTCTTTGTTACACCCGACAACAGCTATAGTAATAGCACAGGCTAATAAAATTGTTTTTTTCATAAAAGTTCTTTTGTTCGTAGTTTGGGCGCAAAAGTAGAGTTCGTATATTATCCTACTATTAAGGAAAAATAAAGAAATTATAAATGAGAGGTATTTTCGGTCACTCCCACAGTACTAAACTATTGTGATTTAATAGTCTTGATTCTGTTCAAAAGCATCTACTTTTTAGCTAGAATTATCTATGATTAGCCGATTCCTGGCCTATTCTGATGTAGATGATATAAAAAATCTCTATTTTTAGGCTTTGATTCTATATAAGCGTATTGGATTAAACCTTAATCATTTAAACTAAACACTTCATAAAACATGAAAAAAGTCGTAGCACTTTTACTACTTAGTAATGTATGTGTCTTTGCCCAGAAAAAAGATTTTGATGAAAAAGATTTAAAAGCAGGCCGTCCTCCACAAAATTTCCAGCAAACTTTACCCCTTGTGCAATGGGCTGATGGAGATAAATTATCGGTGGTACAAAGAAATGGCGGCAACAAAAATTTCGTTTTAGACCTCACCAACGGAAATTTGACCGAAGGAACGGCAAAAATCTCTTCAAAAATACCTCAACCCAAAAAGTCAGTTTCGATAAAAAATGGTGATATTTTCCTGAAAGATGATAATGGTGAAAAACAATTGACCAACGATAAAAGCGAAGAGAAAAACCCGACTTTTTCGCCGGATAGTAACTTTATTGCTTATACCAAAGACAATAACTTATATACTTTCAACCTGAAAACCAATAAAGAAATACAGCATACTACCGATGGTACCAAGACTACCCTGAATGGCTATGCAACATGGGTTTATTGGGAAGAAATCTTTGGTCGCCCAACGCGTTTCAGAGCGTTCTGGTGGAGTCCGGATAGCAAGAAACTGGCATTTATGCGTTTTGATGAAAGCAAAATCCAGATGTTCCCGTTATATAATAGCGACGGGCAACATGGCTTTATAGAAGAAACCCGTTATCCGAAAAGTGGTGACCCGAATCCGGAAGCGAAAATAGGCTTTGTATCGCCGGAGGGTGGAAAAGTTATATGGGCAGATTTCAACGAGAAAGAAGAACAATATTTCGGCTGGCCGGAATGGTTATTAGATGGCAGTGGATTGATGGTGCAATGGATTAATCGTGGAAACGATAACCTGAAATTATATAATGTATCGCCAAGCAATGGCAGCAAAAAAGAAGTGTATGCTGAAACCCAGAAAGCATGGATTGATATTGACGACGCCGACAATCGTCTGACATTACTTGATGGCAACAAGGAAATGATTATCCTGAGCGATAAAAGCGGTTGGAAACAACTCTATTTATATGGGGTTGATGGTAAATTGAAAAATAATATCACCAATGGCAAATTTACTATCAAATCAGTAGAGGGTATCGATCAGAAGAACAGAGTAGTTTACTTTCATGCCAGAGGACTTGAAAATTCTGCGCGTTATGATTTTTACAGAGTTGATTTTGATGGTAAAAACCTGAAACGTCTGACTTTTGGTGATTTCAATCACCGCCAGATTCAATTTTCACCTGATTTTAAGTACTTTATTACTACTTATTCGAATATCACGACACCTACTCAAATGGCAGTGGTTGATAATACCGGAAAAATCATTAAAGATTTAGGAACGGTTAAGGGAGCAGAAATGGATACTTATAATGTAGCCAAATCAGAATTATTGAGAGTAAAAAGTGATGATGGTTTGTTTGATTTGCCTATGACTATCACCTATCCTCAGAATATGGTACCAGGCAAAAAATATCCGGTATTAATCAGTATTTATGGTGGTCCCGATGCCGGAACGGTATTTGACCAATGGTCGTGGACACCTCGCAGCCAATGGTATGCACAAGAGGGTTTAATACAGGTATCGCTTGACCACCGCGCCAGTGGACATTTTGGTAAAGAAGGTGTAGCTTATATGCACCGCAACTTAGGCTATTGGGAAATGAAAGACTATATTACTTTAGTGAAATCATTGATTGCTAAAGGCATAGCTGACCCGACCAAAATCTGTATCACAGGCTTTAGCTATGGTGGGTATATGAGTTGTTATGCCCTTACTTATGGCGCTGATGTATTCACACATGGTATGGCAGGCGGCAGTGTAACCGACTGGAGTTTATATGATAGCGCCTATACCGAACGCTTCATGGATACGCCAGCAGAAAACCCGGAAGGATACAAAAGTAGCAGTGTAATGACACATACTGATAAATACAAAGGCATGCTACAGATTGTACACGGCACTATGGATGATAATGTGCACATGCAAAACAGTATTCAGTTAATCAGCAAACTGGAAGACCAGAAAAAAGATTTTGAATTTATGCTTTACCCGGGCGGAAGACACGGTTGGGGCGGCAACAAAGGGCAGCATTTTGATAATCTGAAAACGAAATTTATCTATAAATACTTACTAGAAAAACCAGTTCCGGAAGGTCTTTTAAAATAAGTTAAAATAAAAATATGATAGCCAATAGTACTTTTAAAAAGCTATTGGCTATTTTTATGTATAAGGATATTAAAATTGCAAGGACAAAATCAAAGCAGAAGCAGATTTCTTTTCTTTCGGTGGCTGAGCGGAGCCGAAGCCACGGGCCAGAGGATTTGAAATTTCAAAAAATTTGTTTGCAATGAAACGTATATGGGAGTGTTGTTTCGACTTCGCTCAACCACCGAAAATAGTCTTATTTTTTGATTTATTTCTATAATTCAGTCTGGATGCCATCAACCAAAGACAAATTACAATCCAGTTTCAACCTATTCAATCCAATATAAAAACCTATCTATTCATGAAAAACATATTGATTATAGCCGCATTAATACTTTTCTCATTCACCGCCAAAGCACAAACCCGCAGCCTATTCAACTTCAAAAACTTTGATGGCTGGCATATAGATGTTCCGGCATTGGATAATAACCCCAATGGTAAAAATCCATTTATTATACGTAACGGTCTACTAGTAAGTCTGGCTGACCCACAAGGCCATATCATTACCGATTCAGTTTATGAAAACTATAGACTGGAAGTAGAATATCGCTTTGCGGCTAAGCCGGGCAATTGTGGTGTTATTTTGCATGCCTCTACGCCACGAGTATTGTATGCCATGTTTCCGAAGTCAATTGAAGCGCAATTGATGCATAAAAATGCAGGAGATTTCTGGTGTATCGGTGAAGACATCAGTGTACCGGATATGGAAAAAAGAAGAGGTCCGAAGAAGAACTGGGGTTCGGTAGATGGCAAAGAACGTAGAATCGTTAACCTAACCGATAAATCAGAAAAACCTGTAGGAGAATGGAATACGATGCGGGTAGAATGTCTGGGTGATCAGATTAAAGTATGGGTCAATGGTGATTTGGTTAATCATGGCTTTAATTGTACCGTAAGCAAAGGTCAAATCGCCTTACAGGCCGAAGGTTCAGAAGTGGAGTTCCGGAGGGTAGATTTAACACCTATTGTACAATTGTCTAATTAGTCGTTTAACTTCTAATCGTATAATTTGAGTGGAATTAAATATATTATCCCTATGACGGGATACTTTTCTCCGAAAGTTTTATCTTTCTACCGATATATCGTCCCTCTGGGACTTAAAAAATATCCCGACTGGGCGTCCCCGTAGGGATGCTATATCGGTAGAAAAAATAACTAAAAATGCTTTTAAGTCCTGTAGGGACGATATATTTAACCCTTTGATTTTATTTCATCCAACGAGTAAGATTTAATATTCAACTATCAGAATTAACCCACCATCAAACAAAACCAACTATGAAAGCCCTTTTGTGCAAAGAATTTGGCAAACCTGATACCTTAGTTTTAGAAGAATTAGCGCCATTAAAGGCAGAAGCAGGTAAGGTTGTCATTTCTATCAAGGCTTGTAGCGCCAATTTTCCTGATACGCTTATTATCCAGAATCTTTATCAGTTTAAACCTACCTTGCCTTTTTCACCGGGAGGTGAGGTGTCTGGTATTGTGAAAGAAGTGGGTGAAGGCGTAAAACATGTGAAAGTTGGCGACAAGGTTTTTGCGATGACGGGATGGGGCGGTATGGCAGAAGAGGTATTGGTAGATGCCCGTCGGGTTTTTCCGATGTTACCTTCAATGGATTTTGTTACGGCCGCCTCGGTTATGTATAATTATGGTACATCTTACCATGCGCTAAAAGACAGAGCCGAGTTAAAAGCTGGTGAAACACTTCTGATTTTAGGCGCTGCCGGAGGAGTAGGATTAGCAGCCGTTGAATTGGGTAAAATGATGGGAGCGAAAGTAATAGCAGCGGCATCAAGCGATGAAAAATTATCTGTTTGCAAAGAAAAAGGGGCAGATTTCACTATTAATTATTCCACGGAAGATTTAAGAGAACAAATTAAAATATTTACCGAGGGCAAAGGAGTTGATGTGATTTATGATGCAGTAGGCGATAAATATGCTGAACCTGCCTTACGTTCCATTGCATGGAAAGGTCGCTATTTGGTGGTAGGTTTTGCCGCCGGAGAAATCCCTAAAATACCTTTGAATCTGGCTTTATTAAAAGGTTGTTCCATTGTAGGGGTTTTCTGGGGACAATTTGCTGAGAAAGAATCAGCTAAGAATTTCCAGAATATACAAGAGTTGGCAGGTTATTTTATGAAAGGTAAACTTCGCCCACATATTCATAAATTGTACCCGTTGGAAAATGCTGCTGATGCCATTGCAGACTTAATGAATAGAAAGGTGGTAGGAAAAGCGGTAGTTGTGATGTCGGAAGATGTAAAGATGCCTTCGTATGAAGCCCCTAAAGAAGAAGTCAAAGCAAAAGAAGAAAAGCCTGCTGAAATCAAGAAAGAGGAGAATACGATTATCTTTAAAAATATTGCCGAACTAAAGGCTTTTAAAGGCAAAGAGCTAGGCATATCCAGTTGGCAGACACTTTCGCAGGAAATGATTAACGATTTTGCCAAAGCCACTTTCGACGACCAGTGGATTCATGTAAATGAAGAAATGGCAGCGCAGTTTTCTCCCTTCGGTAAAACGATTGCTCATGGCTTCCTATCCTTATCACTCTCACCTAAGTTTATGTACGAAATGTTTAAGGTAGAATCGGCCAAGATGGGATTGAATTATGGTACTAATAAAGTACGCTTTATTTCGCCTGCGCCTTCGGGCAGCCGGGTGCGCATGAAAGCCGTTTTAAAAGATGTGGAAGATATGCAACCCAGCGGAGTAAAATTGATTATTGATGCAATTTTTGAACTGGAAGGCTCTGAGAAGCCTGCTTGCGCGGCTGAGTTGTTGAGTGTGATTTATGAGTAGGAATAAGGGTTGATTTGAGCCCCTGGAATGCCATATTTTGCTCCCCAATCGGGCCTTCGACTCCGCTCAGGCTCCGATTCGATAGACACTAGGTTATAAAAAATAACGGTCGTTTTATATTGCCAAGCCGGTGGCTGTGCCGAGTCGAAGCCAGCAGCATGGGAATTTTTAGTCACTTACCTCCCAATCGCCACTCTCTTCAACAAAGTATCGATCACCTGACGGGTGGTTATTCCATCTGCTTCTGCTTCGTAGTTTAAGATAATTCTGTGATTGAAAACATCATGTACCAATGCCTTGATGTCTTCCGGCAATACATAATCTCTTTCGTCAAAGTATGCTAAGGCTTTAGCCGCATTATATAAAGAAAGACCTGCACGAGGAGAAACGCCAAACTGAATATATCTGGCTTCGTCTTTCAAACCATATTCAGCCGGGCGACGGGTAGAAAATACTAATTCAATAATATAACGCTCTAACATTTCAGAAATCGTAATCCGGTTAATTTCCTGCTTAACAGCTGCAATTTCTTCTCTATCTAAAATCGGTTTTGGTACATAATTGAAATTCAGATTGGCCATTTTGCGTACCATCTCCAGTTCAGAGTTTTTGTCGAGATAATCTACAAAAACTTTCATCATAAAACGGTCAACCTGTGCTTCCGGTAGCGGATAGGTTCCTTCTTGTTCTACAGGGTTTTGGGTTGCCATTACCAGAAACGGACGGTCGAGTTGATGCGTTTCATCACCTATAGTTACTTGTCTCTCTGCCATAGCTTCCAGTAATGCCGATTGTACTTTGGCAGGAGCACGATTTACCTCATCGGCCAGAATCAGATTAGAGAAAATAGGCCCTTTCTTTACTTCAAAATCGCCCGATTTCTGGTTATAAATCATCGTTCCAACCAGGTCAGAAGGCAACAAGTCGGGTGTAAATTGTATGCGGTTGAAACCTAGGTCTAACACTTTAGCTAAAGTGTTAATTGTTTTTGTTTTAGCAAGTCCGGGAACACCTTCAAGCAAAATATGACCACCTGTAAAAAGCCCAATCAACAAACGATTAATCAATCGTTCCTGTCCTATCACTACTTTACTTGTTTCTGAAAAAACCTCTCTTATTTTTTTATGTAAAATTCTCGAACCTTCCATTTGTATTAAGATTAAAGCAAAATCGTTGGATTAATATAGAGTAAGATACTTTGATTTTATAGAAATACAATTCCCAAAAATCAACTCAATTGACTCCTTTTGTTGTAAAAAGTGTGAAGATAGGAAAATCCCATAAAAACACTTAATCCTTTTTCATCTTTTTAAAAACGCCGCTTTCACAAATCTATTTTTCTGATGCAAATCCTTAATAACCTCGGTTTCTGAAAAACCTGCTTGTCTGAACACTTCTGCCGTTTCCTTGCCCAGATTTTCGTTGATTTCTACCATTACCAAACCATCTTCTTTCAATGTCTGAAAGGCAAAATTGGCGATAGCCTGATAAAAAATCAGAGGGTCATTATCTTCAACAAAAAGGGCTAAATGCGGCTCAAAATTCAATACATTGCGTCGCATTTGCGCCGCTTCCTGTTTAGTAACGTAAGGCGGATTACTCACGATTATATCAAAACGAAGCTCAGTTTGTGTCTCCTTTGATAAGTATTGCAGAATATCTACCTTTTCAAAAACTACATTCGATGCCTGATTAAATTCTGCATTTTTTTGTGCGATTGCCAGGGCTTTTTCTGAAACATCATACGCCCATACCTTTGCATTGCTTAATTCTTTTGCCAGAGAAATAGCAATACAACCACTACCTGTACCGATGTCTACGACCTTTTTTTCACGCTCAACTTTCTTTGTTTCCTTTTCCCATCGACAAACATAATCTACTAATTCTTCTGTTTCAGGCCTTGGAATCAGCACCGAATCATCTACCAGAAATCTTCTCCCGATAAAATTTGTTTCACCTAAAATATACTGAATCGGCT
>CBIHRH010000054.1:0-13307 GCA_966212365.1 uncultured Emticicia sp.
AGTTAATATGGAATGGCCACCAGTAACGTCCGCCAAAGCCAGTGAAACGCTCACGGAAATAGATAGTCTCTTCAGGTAAGTTAGCGTAGAAAATCAATAGGTATTGTGCAAACCATACGTATGTCCAGAAAATAGAGAACCCAAAAATCAATTTACCTAAATCGTGCAAGTGACTTTCGTTTACCGCTTTCAGATAACCTTTATCTTTCAATAATAAAACTGCATACATGATAGCCGCTAAACCTGCTACGTGCCAACTTGCTAAATGGTACCAGCCAAACATAGTTGAGAACCAGTGTGTATCAACTGACATTGATAAGTCCCAGGCTGATGTTGAAGAAGTTACTGCAAAGAATAATAAGAATATTTTCGAAACATTACGGCTTTTGTAATAGTACTCTAATCCACCTTCCTGCTCTTCTGCAATAGAGTATTTACGAATCAATGTCCATAGGTAATACCAAACGCCTATATAAGCTAACAGACGGATAGTAAAGAATGGCATATTCAGATACCACGATTTAGTAGCAATGATTTTATCGTAGTTTTCACTTCCTTTTTCCATGATACCATGGTGCGTCCAGTGGTAAATCATATGACGAGTATCAGGGATAAGAAATAAAATAATGATAATCGCCCCTGGTACCCAGATAAACGATGGGAAAGCTTCTGATACGCGTTTCATAGTTACCGGCCAACCAGCCTTTGCTACATAGTTATACGCGATGAAGAACATTCCGACAACCGAAATTCCAAGAAAATAGACGCTGTTCATCCATAGGTTTGCGATGATACGATTAATTAAAGTCGCACCATGATGCTCGCCTCCACCATGAGCAGCAGCATGACCAGCTTCGTGTCCGGCAGCGGCACCGTGTTCTGCACCGTGCGATTCCCAAACACCAATTGACCAGCCTTTATTTAAAAGAAATGCTCCGAGTGCAACCAGGACTACGCCCAGGGCTGCAGCAATTAATAATTTGCTTTTCGATTCGGATGTAAACTCAAATCTTTCTTCTGTTGAAGGAATTTCGTGAGTATTATGAGCCATTATTCTTGAAATTTGAACCCCGCCCCTAAAGCGAAGTAATCATTGTAATATTTCCTAACACGCCCCTTTAGGGATGGGGGTGCGTTATTAATTTCCTAATTGTAATCTGTGTACGTAGTGTACGATTTTCCAACGTTCTTCAGGGTTTACCTGAGAAGCGTGTGGCCACATACGACCTTTGCCGTATGTAATCACATGGTAGATGTGTCCATCATTCATGTTTTTATATGCTTCACTGGCATAGTTAGGCACACCTTTATAAACTTTTCCGACCGGGCCATCGCCTGCACCTTTTTCACCATGACAGTGCAAACAGTTTCTTTCATACAGTGCCTGCCCTTCGGTTTCTACTGCATCCGACCACGGAATAGGGTTCTTTAAAGTTGCTTCTGCTACAGTAATGCTATCTTTTGGTAAGTTATATACCATAAGGTCGTTCACTACCGTACTATCATCTTGTAAGAATGAAGTATGGTAATTAGTACGGGCAATAGTACCCGGTACCGGTTGACGCATATTCTTTCCGTCAGGATTAATTGTATTTTCACGCCATTGTGTCAATGGTTCGTAAGCACGAGAGTTGTACATATTAGGAGCAAACTCCCAACCTGTACTATTGTTATCATGACATGATGACATAACAACTGTAGAGAAAGTTGCTACTGCTACCGCAAGCGTGATATTTCGGACTGAAAATTTCATTTGAAAACAGATTAATGTATTATTGCCTGAGCCAGCCTTCCTGATACTCATCAATGTTCTGTATATATATTGGTTTGAATAGTTTTCGACTTGCGTCTGCCTATTCCTTGTTTTCTTCTACTAGACTTCTTTCACATTTACTTCAGAAGCACCTGAATCTTTCAGAATACCAGTGATTTCAGCCTCTGATAATTTATTTTTAGATAAATCAATCGCCATGATAAATTTATCGTCAGTGCTTCTCACATCAAAGATGATTGGTTTAGCAGTTGGTCCCATTCCTTCCATAACAAAGAAAGTAAACGCCATGCCAAAAGAAGCCAAAAGAACTGTACCTTCAAATAAGATAGGTACGTTGGTTGGCCAGGGGAAGAAATTTTTACCCCCAACATTGATCGGCCAGTCAATACCCATTGTCCAGAATGTAAGTAATAATACACAGCATGTTCCTGTAATACCAAACAAGAAAGCTGAGATACCCATTCTCGGGCGGTCGTATCCTAAAGCGCGGTCAAGACCGTGAATGGCAAAAGGAGTATATACTTCGTGGATTTTCACACCACTGTGTCTTACTTCTCCGACTGCGTGTAATACTTCATCTTCGTCGTCAAAAACACCAACTAAATATTTGTTATCTGCCATTGTCTGATAATGGTTTCTTAATTCTAATGATTATGCTTGTTTCTTTACTTTTTCAGGATATTTCTCTGATGATGATTTCAATACAGATTTTACCTCGGCCATGTTGATAACAGGTAAGAACTTCGAGAATAAGAAGAATGCTGTAAAGAAGAAACCGAAAGAGAAAATATAATCTGAAATATCTCCCAAACGAGGAGTAAAATAAGTCCAGCTTGATGGAAGGTAATCTCTGTGAAGTGAAGTTACGATGATTACGAAACGCTCAAACCACATACCGATGTTTACGATAACTGCCATAACGAATGACACTACGATATTACGACGGATTTTTTCGAACCAGAATACCTGTGGTGAAAGTACGTTACAAGTCATCATAGCTGCATAAGACCACCATAGTGGACCCGTAGCACGGTTGATGAACGCATATTTCTCGTATTCAACACCTGAATAAGCTGCAATAAAGAACTCAGTGATATAAGCGATACCTACTACCGAACCTGTAAGGGTAATAATTTTATTCATTAAAGAGATGTGGTCAAGCGTCACATAATCTTCTAATTTATATACCACACGTGTTACAAGCATCAGGTTTTGTACCATTGCGAAACCTGAGAAAATCGCACCTGCCACGAAATATGGAGGGAAGATGGTTGTATGCCAACCCGGAATAACCGAAGTTGCAAAGTCGAATGATACGATGGTGTGTACTGAAAGTACAAGAGGAGTAGAAAGACCTGCAAGAATTAAAGAAATATCTTCATATCTTGCCCATGATTTTGCACCGCCTGTCCAGCCGATTGCTAAAGCACCATATACTTTTTTACGCATACCAGTTGCACGGTCACGGATGGTAGCCAAATCAGGAATCATACCAATATACCAGAACAAACAAGATACTGAGAAATAAGTCGAGATTGCAAATACGTCCCAAACGAGTGGTGAGTTGAAGTTTACCCACAAAGAACCAAAAGTATTAGGCAATGGTAAGGCAAAATAAGCTAACCAAGGACGGCCCATGTGCATTACGATGAATGACGCCGCACAAATTACGGCAAAGATGGTCATCGCTTCAGCAGCGCGGTTGATAGATGTTCTCCATTTTTGGCGGAATAGTAACAAT
The DNA here is from genome assembly GCA_966212365.1 of uncultured Emticicia sp. Lineage (GTDB taxonomy): Bacteria > Bacteroidota > Bacteroidia > Cytophagales > Spirosomataceae > Emticicia. The sequence continues at coordinate 3,516 of CBIHRH010000054.1, forward strand.
ACGGCAGAGATCAATGTACCGGCGTGACCAATACCTACCCACCATACGAAGTTGGTGATATCCCATGCCCAACCTACTGTTTTGTTCAAACCCCATACGCCAAGACCTTCCCACCATGTCCAACATACCCATGCAGTACCATACAATAGTACCAACACTGAGATCCCGAACGCTATTTTCCACTCTTTAGTAGGTTTTCCCTCAACATGTCTACTAATGTCTTCTGTTATATCATGGTAAGACTTACCATTCAATACCAGCTTCTCTCTTATAGGTGAAACTACGTGCATAGTTTTTTTTGTTTATTAAATATGCTATTATCTTAATTAAATGCGACTTCTTCAGTCAAAATTATGAATGTTCTCCGTGAGCTGGTTCTGCATGAGCACTAGCTTTTGCTACACCTTCTTTGTTACGAATCTTCGTTAAGTAACTCAATTGTGGCTGAACGTTGATTTCTTCCAGTACGTGGAATGCTCTTCCTTCTTTTTCCACCTCAAGAATCTTAGAGATTTGTGATTCAGGGTCTAACATATCACCGAATACGATGGCGTTAGTAGGACAAGACTGAGAACAAGCTGTCTGGATTTCTCCGTCAACCGGGCGACGTTTTTCTTTCTTGGCAACTAATTTACCTGCCTGAATACGTTGCACACACATTGAACATTTTTCGATTACCCCTCTTGAACGAACTGTTACATCCGGGTTCAACACCATACGACCTAAGTCGTTGTTCATGTTGAAATCGAAATTATCGTTTTCGAAGTACTTTATATGGACAGTTGTTGGCACAATAACGAGTACCGATACAACGGTTATAAGTCATTTGGTTAAGACCTTCTGAACTATGTGTAGTGGCTAATACCGGACAAACTGTTTCGCAAGGTGCATTTGAACAGTGTTGACACATCATTGGCTGGAATACTACATCAGGATTTTCAGAAGCTATCTCCATTGCTTTAAAACCAGCAGGGCTATAGCCTTCTTCGTGTGGTGCATCAGAAGAATAATAACGGTCAAGACGAATCCAGTGCATTTCTCTGGCACGGGCTACCTCAGCTTTACCAACAACAGGAACGTTGTTTTCTGCCTGGCAACTTACTAAACATGAACCACAACCATGACAAAGGTTCAGGTCAATTACCATTCCCCAGCTATGATTTTTCTTTTCGTGTCCGTTCCAAAGTGTAATCTGGCCTGGTTTTTTAGGACCGTCTGAAGTTTGAATAGTCGGCTCGAAACGACCTGCTTTTACATTCTTCACGTATTCGCTCAATACAGACTCCTGAATAACTGCCTCGCGGCCCATTACTGTGTGGTGTGTTTGTGTCTGAGCTAATGTATAACCACTCTTTGTTTTTTCTAATTTAACATCACTTGCCCATTGGCCATTTGCTACTAACGGGAATACATTTGCACCCACGTTACCGGCTTTACCAGCAGCTGTGCGTCCGTATCCGATTGCTACTGAAACAGTATTATGTGTCTGACCTGGTTGAATCAACACTGGCAACTCAATAGTTTTGCCTCCTACTGTCAATTTCGCCCAGTCACCTTGGTCGATACCTGCTTCTTTCGCAGTTTTTTGCGAAATAGCAATGGTATTTTCCCAGGTTACTTTAGAGATTGGATCCGGCATTTCTTGTAACCAAGGGTTATTAGCCTGAGTACCAGTTCCGATTGAAATATTTTCAAATACTGAAAGTTCGATTCCTGAACCTTTAATACCTGCAATAGCTGAAGCGGCTCCGGCAAGGTTTCCTGCAAAAGAAGCACCTGACGCTACCACACTTGCACCCGGCTCATATACACCATCGTGCAATGCTTGTACCCACGATTTACCACTGTTCAGGATGTTCTTAGTCCAGTTTGATTTCAGGTAAGCGTGATAATCGCCTGGAGCACCTGCCCACGTTAACAAACTTGACTCAGCCTGACGTGTATTATAGATAAGAGAAATTGTAGGCTGTGTTAATGAGAAGAATCCTTTCTTAGGTTCTGCATCACCCCATGACTCTAAATAATGAGGAGCAGGAGCAATATATTTACATTTAGATGCCGTTTCATCTGCATTAGCTGCAAACGATACAGAAGTAGCTACTTTATCAAGAGTGGCTGCTAATTCTGCGCCTCTGGCATGATCATAAACAGGGTTTGAAAGGAAGATTACTGAACTTACCTGTCCGCCTTTTACTTCATTGATGAAAGCGGTCATTTCAGCATCATTTCCCTGACGGAAGTTTACCGAATTTCCTAAGTCAATTGTTGTTCCGTAGCTTCCTAATAAACTATTCAATGCATTTACTACTGTCTGAATAGCCGGGTTATTTGAACCTGACACTACTAAAGCGGCACCTTTAGCGGCTGCCAGTTCTTTTGCACATTTATCAAGGTTCTGCACTTCAATAGAAGGACCAGAAATTGGCGTTCCACCTAAAGCGGCTGCTACCTTATTATATAGTGCTACTACTACCGCGCCTTCCTGCGAAGGTTTAATCATTGAACGGTAATCAGAAGAAGCACCTGTAATCGTCATTCCGGTTTCAAACTGGAAGTGACGAGACATTTCATTTTTACCTCCTGTTTTTGCGCTGCTCAAACGACGGGTATCAGCCCATTGTGCAGCATAAACATCCGGAGAAATCCATGTACCTAAGAAGTCAGCATTGATACCAACCATTACTTTGGCTTTGCTGAAATCGTAGCTTGGAACCACTGCTTGCCCAAAAGACTCGCTGTTAGCCTGAATTAATCCTGAAACAGAATTAGCATCGTAGGTAACGTGTTTAGCTGTAGGATATTTGGTAGTGAAATCAGCAATAACTTTCTTGAAAGTCGGAGAAAGAATGGTATTTGTTACGATACGGATATTGCCACCTTTTGCTAAGCCTGCACCAACTTCTTTGTCAAGGTCTTCCCAAGAGATATCAGCGCTACCTTTTTTAGGACCTTTCAATTTTTCGTTGTCGTAAAGACTTAATACCGAAGCGTGTACTCTTGCGCTTACACCACCTTTAGTAAGGCTCGACATCTTGTTTCCTTCAATTTTGATAGGACGTCCCTCGCGGGTTTTTACAAGAATGCTTGAATAATCGCCACCTTCAGCGTAAGTTGAGGCATACCAGTTAGGGATACCAGGCTCAACGTCTTCAGGTTTGTTAAGATAAGGAATAGCCTTACGAACCGGTGCGTCGCAAGCTGCCAATGAAACGGCTGCTAATCCAAAACCTAACACTTTTAAGAAATCACGGCGGTGTGTAGGTTCGACTGTGTCAATATCGTCTAAATTAAATTCACGATTAGCGTTTTTAACAAACTCGATATCGTTTTTTAATTCTTCAACCCCTTTCCAATACCTTTTATTAGTATTCTCCATGAGCATAACTGCTGATTTAAGTATTTATATATTAAATCCTTGTTAAAGGGACTTAAGATCTTTGATTAATTTATTCTGAATTTACTATTGTTTCGAATTAGTAGTGACATCTTGCACATTCTAATCCACCGATGTCTTCAACTTTCATTGAACCTTTGCTCACGGCACTGTGTGCTTCCATTAATTTGTCGTAGTAAGCATTGTCTTTACCGTTTACTTCAGTTTTGCGGTGACAATCAACACACCAGCCCATAGTTAAAGTAGAACGTTGTTGTACAACTTCCATTTTGTCAATATCACCGTGGCAATTTTTACAATCCAATCCACCAACATTTGTATGTTGTGCGTGGTTGAAGTAAGCTAAATCAGGAAGGTTGTGCACGCGTACCCACTCAATGGGCTTGTTTGTTTCAATTGCTGTATAAATTTTCTGGATTTCAGGCGACTCACGTTTGATCGTGTTGTGGCAGTTCATACAGATATTTGCAGAAGGAATACCAGATTGTTTTCCTTTATATACACCTGTGTGACAGTATGCACAGTTGATTTTCATTTCGCCTGCGTGCAATTTATGAGAGAAAGAGATAGGTTGTTTTGGGGCGTATCCCTGATGAACACCTATACCATACAAGCCATCGAATGTAGCTTTGGTTGCTAAAAGGATAAATACCCAGGTAATAGCGATACGAATAGTTCTGTTTGCAAATACATCTTTCAAGCCAGATTGGAATCTCTCACCGAATGAAGTACTTGGTGTAGCACCTTCTGTTTTACCAGATAGTTTGTTTAATAATTGCAGGATTCCGAGTAAGGCTATTAATACCAGACCCATAATCACTAATAAGGCAATTAAGATAACATTGACAAACTTCCCACTTCCTGTATCACCACTTGCGGTAGCAGTAGCGGCGCCAGCGGCTGGTCCTGCAGCAGCGGGTGCAGCAGTATTTACCTGATTCACATAAGCCACAATTGCTTTCACATCATCATCTGTGAAATTCGGGAAAGCGGTCATCTGGGTTTTGTTGAATTTGTTGAAGAGGTCAACAGCATATTTGTCGCCACTTGCCACAACACCCATCGGATTATTAATCCATTTTTTAAGCCAGGCCAAATCTCTGCGAGATTCAATACCTGCTAAACCAGGTCCTACTATTTGTTCGTTGGTAGCAGCATGACATTGAGCACAGTTTCCTTTAAACAATTGTTCTCCTTTTGCTGCGTCGCCTCCCCCAGCGGGTGCTGCGGTAGCTGTAGAATCTTGTGCAAATGCGTTGCTGAAAGAAATTGTAACAACAACAGCAAGAGCTAAAAGTGATTTATAAAAATTACGAATCATATTATAAGTAAGTAGTATAACCTAATTTTCTGACTGCAAAACTACGCCAGTATTGTTTTCAATCAAATAGGTTTTTTAACTTTTTTTATTTTTTAGTGTAATTTAGAATAATTTTAAATAAAAACATAATCAATTGATTATCAGTAACTTAATAAAAAATACCATTCCGCAATTCACACGAGGTGAGAGGACAGGAATGGTATTTTAGCAAGATTATACACGCATGTGAAACGTATATTCATCAGTTATTGTTAATTTTTTTCCGTCTAGGTAAGGGCTTATTGCGGCTGCAAATATACAGCCAAGCCCCCGCTATTACAATAGTTTCAAAATAATTTTCTGCGATTTTAATCTCTTTATACTTCGATTATCCGGCTTTCCCGGCACCAAAACTCTATCCAACTTATTCAATATGAATATTTTGTACTTTTGCTATATACTATACGTTAACAGAATTTTAAAGCCTTCTTAAGGAAAAACTCATATGCCGCTTATCTATAAAACTGATATAATACCCACATCCGAGCAAGTTATTGAGCTCTATGAAAACGCAGGATTACCAAGACCCACCAAAGATATTGAAAGAATCGGCAAAATGTATGCCAATGCCAATTTAGTCATTACGGCTTGGGATAACGATATTCTAGTTGGTGTTTCAAGGAGTATCACAGATTGGGTATGGTGTTGTTATTTGGCCGATTTAGCTGTAAGAAGCGACTATAAAGCATCAGGTATTGGTAAAAAGTTAGTTCAACTAACTAAAGAGAAAGTCGGCGAGCAATCGATGGTGTTGTTACTATCTGTACCTACGGCAATGGAATATTACCCGAAAATAGGTATGGAGAAAGTTGATAATGGTTTTATCATCTTTAGAGAGGAGTAATTTAGCATTTATGCATTCTTTACAAAGAGGCAATTATCCCGCAAGCGGCTTTAAAAAACATCAGGCCATCAATAATAATGAGATAGAAGAATATATTTCTTCGTTCCTGCAAGGCATAGCAGGCACTTATCATGGCTATAAATGGCAGCATGTTGATAACAAGCCTTGTCTGGGAGAATTGATTATAAGTACCAAAAATCAGGAAGCTCATCAGTCCGGCCATAGTAAGTGGCAGGATAATGCTAAAGATAGTAAACCGAAGCCCTTTTCTGACTACAAAGGTTTTGACATTATGATTAGAGTCGGCGGCATAGTCTTTAATATCGAACATAATGCACAGAACCGAGATAAACATAAAGTTCTTTATTAATAGCCACCACCCTATCGGGGTAATCCCCTGGTCGCTTTGGTGCGTAAGGTTATAAAAAATAATGGGAGCAATAGTAATAAGCCCTGCCCAGGTGAAACCTATCACAAAAGGTTTCAGCCAGCCTATCTTTCTTAAATTGTATGTGGGTAAAAAACTAAGTCCATAATAGAATACGGCCGCTAAGGGTGTAAGTAATAGCGTTACTAATTGATTGATATGAATATGCCATAATTCATGCCAGTATATATACAGGATATAGGAGCCTATACTAATGCTGACAATTAAGCAGCACAATTGACTATACTTAACAAACTTTCTATTATGAATATACCAGTTTGTCCTCGGATTCTTTGAAGTTCTTAATGAAGGGTCGGTAACATAGGCCAGAGTGTAGAACCAGGTTGTCAGAGTAAATACCAGCACGTAATAATAAAGCTCGTTCAACGGATATTGCTGCTGCAAGTTCGCTTCTATTGAAAGCGCTACTGCGCATGCCCCATAAAAATAGTTGCCGAAGAAAAACGTCTTTATTACTGATTGAAACATCTACCCTATCTTAGTATAGTCTGAACTTTGCTAACGCATCTGAAAGCTTTTTGTTTCTTGTTATTATTGCTCTGGTATTCACCGAATAAAATTCGGTGGCTAAAATAACAAAGGATACTTTATAAGTACGACCGACTCAAGTCGGTCTTTTTTATTTTATTTGGATATATGGCTCATCAATACATTTTCTATATCTATATAGCTTTTTTTCCTTGCCCAAGCCAACGGGGCTGCCCAGGGTTTACCTGCTTTATGCGGGTCGGCTCCTTGTGCTAATAAATACTCAACCATTGGTAGGTGCCCCCATCGGGCAGCCAGTCCCAGCGGTGTAGATTGATACTCTTCTTCTACAGGATTCAGGTCTGCCCCATGTTTAATCAGTAATTCGGCCTTATCAACAAAACCTTTTTGTGCCATATCATGCAGTAAGGTTACATGATGCCAACTCATCACCCCCGGATTCATACCCTTATCCATCAGAAAAGTTGCCATGTCAACGTGCTTGAAATAATAGAACTGCGCCCACTTTAATAAAAGAGGTACTTTGGCGCCATAGCTTAATAGCAACTCCACCGTTTCAGGATTATTATCTTTGGCGGGCATCATCATGATTCCTTCTCCCCAGAAAAAGGTTTCATCATGTACTAATTCAGGATTTACTTTGAGAAGCTTATCAGCATCATCAATGAAGCCTTTGTCTATTGTTTCTTCAAAATGTATATCCAGAGGTGTTCGTTTATAGAAAATTTTGCCATTATCTCCTTTATGTTTATGACGAGTGGGGTCGTCGATAAACGCTTGTAACATAGTGGCAATGTCGTCATATTCTCTATCCTGAGCTACGGTAAGTAAACTATCCAAAAAAGGATAGGTTTTATACTCAGGACTATAAGCTCCTTTTTGTAAAAGGTATTCTACCAAATGATAATGACCCTCACGTACCGCGAAATGAATGGGCGGCGTATAATTATATTGTGCATAAATCAGCTCAGGGGTTTTCTCACACAAAGTCTTTACCGTATCTAAATCGCCTTCATAGCTTGCATGTAGTGCCTCCCATACTTGTGTTGTAGTACTGGCGACCTCATTCACAATGTGCATAGGTCGCTCTGCTTTCATTTCACTAGGCTGAATCATATTATATACATTTAAGTGTGAATATAATTTAAGTTATCTCTTTTACAGCCTCTTTAAAACTTCGGTTTAAATAGGGCTTCTTTCAGCTAATTTCTGTAAATCCATCCAACCATAACCTCCGTGAAATTTTCCGTTGGTGGCATATAATCTCTTTCCACCCATGGCTTCATGAAATCCACAGGATGGGTTCTGTGGGATACCAAACAATACCATTGTGTGAATACCCTGGTTAAGGAAACGTCTGGCCACGTGCCCTACCAGTTTAGCTCCCAGGCCTAATCGCTGATAGTTTCTCAGGAGGTAAATTTTGTTTAATTCTCCCGCATAATCCGGCAGGTCGCCTGAGGCATACGGTTTGGCTTTGGCATATCCTATTAGCTGGTGCGTATTTGTATTTTCAATAACAAAACAAAACCAGCCTTCATTTGTTCGTTCAAAGGCCTCTTTCCAGAAGCGATGAATATAATCGCGGGAGAGTTTATGTTTTGAGTTACCATAGGTTTCGTACCATACCTGAATATGAAGTGTTACTAGGTCTTCTATATCTTTGGCAACTGCTTCACGGATAATAAAAGAAGAGAGGGTTTCTCCGTTTTTATGCAATAAGCGCTTGTTGGTATTACTTGATGGCCGTCTGAGCCCAAGCAAAAATCGGGTGATTGAATTCGTAAAGTTTTTCATAATTTGTATTTTAGATATACGTAAAAATACAAATTTTTTAGAGCAAAAGAAATTGTCAGGTTATTTAAATAATTATTAATCAATACCTTATTTCTATTTTAAAGCATCACTCTGTAGCTTATATCTGAAATCACATTTACTTGCTCCATTAGCAATGGTATCTGTACGTATCATAGATAATCCAGCCAGATTAGTAGTATATTTATCTACCTCACATAAAATGGATACGTATTTCTGATAATTGTGTTTCTTGAAGAGCTTGCAGATACCACATTCTATAATGTCTACTCCATAGCCTAAGCCATGGGTTTCGTTTTTATCGGTAATAATATTAGCTACAAATCCTTCAGGGTTCCCTTTATGTTATATCTTTTTTGCAAAGGCTTTAATCAGGTATTTGCCCATGTTTGTCTTTATGAGTTTAACAGGTAATTTTTTCAAGAATGCCTGCCATTTGTTTTTGGGGCGCAGATATTCAGTAATAGTAAAAAGGGCTACTTCTCTTATTTGTTCAAAATTTTCACCTGCTTTCTCTAATACCATGATTAAAGCCAGAAAATATGCCGTTAAATCAAGCCTTTTATCCATGGGGTTTGAAGAAGTTTTAGCAAAGCTTACGTCTACCTTTAGTTCATCGTACTTAGCATCAATGTCTTCTAATAGTTCTTTTGCATATTTCGGATAGTATCTTTCAAGTGCTTTTTTGAAATAGGGTTTATATGCAGGCTCTTTCCTGAAGTATCGAAACACCCCTACTGAAATTGCTATAATAGGTAATATGAATAGGTATTCATTTTTCCATAAACCCTGTTTAGCCAGGTAGGTGCCAATACTTAAAATAATAAGCCATTTGACAGCTACATAGCCGACGGCAAAGAGCACACCTTTTTTTGATATAGTTTTTATTGCATTTGTCATTGCCTTAATATTTTCTACAAATATAAAAATAAAATTTAGATTAATCTAAATTTTATTTTAGACAAATAATTCATATGCTTATTTAACACAAAAAAGGGAATATACCGTTTGGCATATTCCCTTTAAGTATTGTAAACGATTTGAAAAATCGTTTACAATTATGAAGTTGGGTATTTCTTCATGATTTTGCTGACACCCTTTTCAATCTGCTTGTCGATTTTACGAGAATTTAATGCAGCTGAAATACTTCCCTGCCAAACCAGCTTATTGGTTTTAGCATCTATGGCATCAATCACTAAAGTACCTTTGGTATATGAATATGGCGCAGAATAACCACCTCCGTAATAGCCCATATTATAAGGCACCAACATTCTACCCACACGAGCATACCCAATCATAGGATACGAAGGGCTATAGAAGCCTCGAGTAGTTTCCTTTTCAGTGTCGGTATGAAACCTTAATAATAAATCAGGTTTTTTGGTGTTGATAGTCATACCCTTTTTCATTAAGATTTCATCAACATTTGCCTGAATATTCTTTGT
>CBIHRH010000055.1:0-13259 GCA_966212365.1 uncultured Emticicia sp.
GTAGACCCGTTCGACTTTAATAGCTTGATTGTTCATTTTCTGTATTGGTTTTGTTAATTGGATTTTGTTTTAAGAAAATATCTAAAGCATCTAATTTATCTGTCCAGAATTTACGATATTGGTCGGCCCATGCCGATACCTCATTCAGTTTATCCAGTTTTGCCTCACAATATCGCTCTCTCCCCTCTTGCCTGATAACAATCAAACCGCATTCAGTCAGAATCTTGATATGCTTGGATATGGCAGGGCGGCTTATATCAAATCGCTCGGCAACAGTATTCAGATTCATCGATTGATTGGCTACTAAGCCAATAATATTTCTTCTGGTAGGGTCGGCTATGGCCTGAAAAACATCTCTTCTCATCATCAACTTTAATTATGTAACCAATCAGTTACAAATATATATGTAACAATTCGGCTACACAAATATTTCTCTGAATTTATCGACACACTGTAGTTTGCCTGGACAAAATGTTTTGTTATAAACAAAACCCTGATTTTTAAGATTCCGGGCTTAATTGAGCTCAAGGGTAATACATTTAGGCGGTTTAATATACATCTTCATTTGAGACATCTAATCGTTTATGAGTGGCAACGGTATCTTGCAATTTGCTAATAAAATAGACCAGATAAATAGCTACCAGATTGAACTCTACCCTCGCAAAATCTTTGCTACTGTTAAAATACAATTCAAACTTTGAGAACGAGAAATTAAAGGTAAAATTAGCGCTGTCTTTTAAGTCGACTCCCAGCCATAGTGAGATTCCGGCCACATATTCATAAGCGAAGCCACCAAAAGCTATCCCAAATACCTGTAATATCTGATTGATTTTTGAAAATGCCAGGCCTGTTTCTATTTGTCTTTCTACAAGCAACCATCCGCTATAAACAGAGAAACTATGAAAGACAGCCATGAACAGATAGTGTAGTATATTTAACCCTTGTATGGGAAACGTGGTAGCGACCATCCAGACTAAAAAGATGATTCCGATAGCTCCTCCGGCTATCTGATAATAGGCCAGAATGTTTATCCTGGATTTGAGACTGTTTGTCTTTTGCATAAGCTGTGGGTTAATCTTCTTTACAACCTAACCGATTACACTATGCTTATGTTTTATCTTGCAGTGAATGCCTGATACAAATTTCAAGCGATCAGGTAACACTTGACTTATCATTGCTGTACAGCTTATATTGTTCTTCCGCCACAATCTTCCAGATTCGCTCTACACAATCAACCAATTCGGTAAAGGTATTGTATAAAGGAGCAATGCCTAATCTGATATTATCAGGTGGACGAAAATCGGGAATAATCACCTTTGACTCATCATTGGGCTTAATCATAGCCTGACTGATTCGATAGCCCTCAGAGTGGCTGATAGAAATATGAGAACCTCTCTGATTGACATTGATTGGAGAAACCATGCTGAAACCCATCGGTACTAATAATTGCAGAATCAGTTCAATCAGGAACTCGCTTTGTTGCTGGCTCTTGGCGCGCAATCGGTCTATACCTGCATCTAACGTAATATCTAACCCTGATTCAATTGCAGCTAATGAGAGAATTGAGGGAGTACCAACCGCAAAGCGTTGAATGGTATCTTTAGGCTGATAATCAAGACTAAAATCGAAAGGTACCTGATGGCTGAACCATGCCCAGATTGGGCTCGCAAGTTGTTTCTGTAAATCTTTACGAACATAAAGAAACGAGGGTGCTCCCGGACCACCGTTGAGATATTTGTAAGTGCATCCCACTGCCATATCTGCCCCTGACTCATCTAGGTGGATAGGTACTGAGCCAACCGAGTGACTTAGGTCCCAGATAACCAGTGCATCTTTCTTATGAGCGAGGGAATTTATTTGTGCCATATCATAGCATAAAGGCACTTTTAAAAACTACATGGCTTAATACGATTAAAGAAGCACCATCATCTATCGCTTTTTCAAACTGTTTTTCATCAACAGTAATACCGTCCCTACTTTCTATCAGATATAGTGAGTGTTTTTTGAACTGTTGCTCAATCAGGCCTTGTAAGACGTACAAATCAGTAGGAAAATTAAGGTTATCAGAAATGATTTTCTTTTTAGACTGATTGAGATTTAAAGCCGCAAAAGCCAGCTTATAAAGATTAAGGGAGGTAGAATCTCCCACGAAGATTTCATCAGGCTGTGCGCCAACTATTTGAGCAATTTTGGCTGCTGTTTTTTGTGGTAGGTCTATCCAGTGCTCATTCCAGCTTCGAATGAGTCCTTTGCCCCATTGATTGATTACTAAATCGCTGGTCTGTTCAATGGTTTTCTTAGGTAGTCTCCCTAAAGAATTACCATCGAGATAAATAGTATCCGGTTCGCTCACAAAGGCTTCTTTGAATCTGGCTAATTCATCTTTTCGGTCAAGCTCAAAGGCTTTCTGATATAGTTCATTAATCATTTGATAAAATTTCTGGCAGACTTTTGCGTCTAGTCAAAATCGGTCTGATATACGACTTTGCCTGTATAAGAATTAGACACCTTTACCCAATCAACTGACCCCGTACCATTAAAAACAAATCGCAGGTCCTTTATTTCTGCCGATGGCTCCTTCAGTTTAAAATTACTTTTAAAGACCTGCTTCTCGTTAATAAACACTTCGACAGTATCTCCTGAAATTCGTATCTTAAAATTATTCCATTCGTCCTGATTCACCCCAAATTCATGTAGATCGTAGTCTTTTCCGGGGTGTGGTGTTTGTCTTCTGAAAATTGTCTCTCCCACCGTCATTCTTGCATAGTCTGTACAGCCAATCATGGTAAATCCCATGCCCAAATGATTAAAATTTTCATCTGCTGCAATTAACTCCATATTATGGCAGCCTTCTCCTCCTTCACTTTCCGGATTTTTCATCCTTGCTTCAAATGTAAGACTATCAAAAGGCACACCAAAGTTCTGCGTAAGTGCATGTACAGACTGCCTGAAATCTTTATCCTGATCTTTGATTTCATTGGGCATATGTGAAGGGTCAAAATGTAAAACTCCGTTTTTTATATAATTATTAACTGTACTGATATTGGTTGCCCAATTCTTTTCATAGGCTACTCCATGTGCCCAGGATGCCCATCGCCCGGGATATGAATGAACCACATGGCTTAACTCTCTGATTACTCTATTGTTGATTATCAATTTCAAACGATAGATACCGGGATAAAAATAGGTTTGGGCAATTGTATCACTGAGTTTATTGCTCTTGGTAATATAGCCAATTACGTTATTAATAGAAACAATTCTGCCAACACCTAATTCTACTTCTACATTTTTTGCTCTGCGTATTTTACCCAGATCGTAGATAATACGAACTGACTGAGGGTATTGGCCAACCGTCCGGATAACTTTAAATTGTACATCTCTGAGTTCTTCGGCAGAAAAAGGTCGGTTTATCCACCAGTTAAATAGCCAGTAGAGTCCTGCTGAAATTAAGGTAATTGCTAAAATCCCATAAATAATTTTGAGAAAATTCCGTTTAGGTTGTGGACGAACCTCCTGAAAAATAGCATAAGGTTCATTGGGCAAAGGGAATAGTTGTGTCTTGCCAAGCATGGGTAGCAGCGACTCATTGACATTGACGAAGTTAATATTGACTGTCTGACTGTCGAGGTCTTTGTTTTGAACTAAAAAATCATCCCAATTTTTATAGCCTAAATATAAAGCAATACCCGTACGAGAATGTGTCTGAATACGAACTTCTTTGCCTCCATATTCAAAAATAAATCTTCGTAGAAAATCTTTACTAAATAAGTATTTTTTTGCTTCGCCATTTAGTTGCTGATGTATATTTTCTTCTATCTCAGTCAAGAGCGCTTCTAAAAAGGCATTTTTACTTTTGAGGGCATCAAAACTTACAAATTCATCAAAATCATCCTGCCATTTTACTTCCCAGTCATCTACAATTTTCTGCAGAAATTGTTCACGTAATTCGTAAAGATATACTCTGTCTTTGAGTAGCATTATCTAATAGGCCATAGTTGTATAAAAATACGCTTTTGCAAAACATTTTGCAAAAAAACTTTTTAAGCAAAACGGCTTTTGCAAAGGATTTATCACCACTCAATCACAATTTTGGCTTCCCGAATCTGCTTTCTCTGATAAGATACATGCTTTATAACGTAAGCCGATTTTTTATTCGGCTTGCCTTGATACCATCAAAAACCATTTACCCATGAAAAAATTACTATACACTCTTTTGTTTGTTGGTTTAAGTTATTTTCTTAAAGCTCAGTCAATTACATTACAACCGAATAACGACAGTTTTTTCCTGAAAAGCTCCAATTATGCTTATGGCCATTTTTCAACTACTATGCCCGATGGTGCCGACCTTTATTTCAGATTAGGTGAACCTGGTAATGGTAATGGCTCTAATGGTGCGATAATCGGACATATTTCCACTTATCCAGACCATTTTCTAATAGGGGCATTTGATACTAGATTTCTGTCATTTTACTCAGGGAATAATGAAAGAATGAGAATATTACCCAATGGAACAGTTGGTATAGGAACTGCTGAGCCTGATACAAGTATGAGATTACAGGTAAATGGCAATACCATTCTCTCTGATAACCCGAGTTTTAATTCGGTGCAGATTGGCTCCAACACCATACCACAAGCTAAACTGACCGTAACAAATGATTCGTATCCGAATGGGGTTTTGATTGATGCCTTTAATACACCGGGTGGCGATGCCCTTAAAGTAATTGGGAGTGCTGCTATTACAGGCGAAACGAATATTGCGCAAAAACTTAATGTAGGTGGAGCTACTATTCTAAGAGGAACAATCATTAATGGTGATTTATCAGTAAGTGGCACCATATCAAAGGGAGGAGGTTCTTTTAAAATTGACCACCCGCTCGACCCTGAAAACAAGTATCTATACCATAGCTTTGTAGAAAGCCCCGATATGATGAATGTCTACAATGGCAATATTATGACTGATGCCAATGGCATAGCCAAGGTTAAACTCCCTGACTATTTTGAAGCCCTCAATACAGATTTCAGATACCAGCTCACGGTGATTGGCACTTTTGCGCAGGCCATTGTTTCTGAAAAAGTAAAGGAAAATCAGTTTGAGATACGTACTGACAAACCCAATGTAGAAGTGAGTTGGCAGGTAACCGGTATCAGAAACGATGCTTATGCCCGGAAATTCAGGGTGCCTAACGAGGTGGAAAAGAAAACAGAAGAGAAAGGGACTTACTTATATCCTGAAGCATATGGATTACCCGCCAACAAAAAAGTTAAATTTTAAAATAAGCTTCATATACCCATGAAAAACACAAATAAATCTCTTCTATTGGCGGTCTTATTTTTTATGAGCCATTGGGCATTGTATGGACAAGGTGACTATATTATGTATTTAGATATCCCCGGTCTTGATGGAGAATACACTTTACCAAATACTCGTTCGGTGGTTACGACACCCGGTCCTAAACAAAATAATATCCGGATTGAAAGCTATAATCAGTTAAAGACCAATCCTGTAGAAGTAGGCAGCGCTACCGGTGGTGGTGCTGCCGGAAAAGCACAAGGTACTGAAATGGATTTGACTTTCATGGTAGATCAGTCAGTCATAGAATTAAGTAATCTATTATTTAATAAAACTGTTACCCCATACATGAATCTGTACATAGATTCACCCGGCAATAATTCGGACCCGCAGAGAGAGCGAATGCGTATAAAATTAACAAATGTCAGAATCAAGTCAATAGACCATTATCAGGATGGTGAGGGCATTCCGATGTATCATATGAAAATCACATTTGAAAGTAATCTTAAGGCTGTTATCCATTATAATTTTGATTTTACCAGCAATGAAATAATGAAGTATTGTTGGAGTTATAAGCTTAACGCGGCTTGCTCAACAGATTTTTAATATTCAATCATTAATCAGCAAATATTATGAAAAGAAATATAAGCTTGTTTGTGTGTATGCTTCTGCTATCACCTATGCTTTCTGCACAAACAGTCAGAACCTTCATTAAATTTACACCCTCACCAGGTGCTCTTGCTATCAACGGTGAAAGTGTAGTAAATGGCTATACCGACTATATTGAAATTTATGGATTCAACTATAACTTTAGTATTAACCCGGCTAAGCCTAATGCCGTTCCGGTTTCCGGAACGCTCTCTTTCCAGAAGCCTAAGAGTAAATCATCTCCTCGATTTTTTGCTTACAATGCCACCGGAGCTCACTTCACTGAAATAGAAATCAAGCTTGTTAAGCAAGGTGGGGGTGGCGGACAGCAACTGTTAAATTTTATGACCTATAAGTTTGCAACCGGGTTTGTTACCTCCATAGCTGACAAAAATGATTTTAGCGAGGAGATAGATATAGCTGTAGGCAAAGCATGGGTAGGCTATAAACCAACCCTACAACCAGGTGGAACGCTCGGTGACCCGATTTCTTATGGGTGGGATTTTATTACTAAAACAACATGGGTCAATACTTTTTAGTAAATACTCAGAATGTTTTTGTATTCAACCTATCAATATCCGGATAATATATAATCGAGAATAAAAAATATCTCAGTTTTTATATCAATACATTTCTGTTTAAGCCATTAACTCCTCTTTTACGTGAGGAAATGGCCTTCAAACTAATTGCCTGCTAACCTTTGTTTAAAAATCATGGAAACTGACTTAATACATATTGGTGGCTAGCAGAGAGTCAATCCAATAGAAGTGCTCTTTCTGTCAGCCGATAATAATTATACTTTTGTGACGTTTGAAGATGGCCACAAAGTGCTTGTTGCCACAACTTTAAGCACATTAGAAAAACGCTTCATACTCACTAATTTCTTTTACCGGACACATCGTTCTTTTTTGGTGAATCTACAATTTATTGAGAATATAGAAGAAAATAAAGTTGTTCTCAAAAACAAAACCTTCGTTTTAGTATCACGACGTAAAAGGGAGGTCTTGAGGGACAGGCTTTATGGAACTGTTTAAGCTTATCTAAACCTTTTCTTCTTATTCTTCACACCTCCAACAGGTTCGTTGCCTTGTGTGTTCTTTTTTGGATTAGACAACAAACGCTCAGCCAGATCAGCACGGTTCAGTTTATGTAAACGGCTGCGTATCCAGCTTTTAAACTCGGGTTTATACCAGAAGAAGAAACGGTTTTGCGCCAGTTTTTCCTCACGGGTTTTGGCCGTTTTGATAGGCTGTAAAGTATAAGGATGTACTCCTGAATAATAGATAACCTCGGCTACAGTCATAGGTGTTGGCGTAAAATCCTGCACCTGCTCTAACTGGAAGCCCAGATCCTTGGTTTCTGCAGCCAGATTGGCCATATCGGCCTCTTCACAACCCGGGTGAGAGGAGATAAAATAAGGAATCAGTGGTTGTTTTAACTCGTGTTTCTCCTGTATCTTATCATATTTTTGCTTAAACTTTCTAAAATACTTAAACGACGGCTTACGCATCACACGTAGCGTATCGTCAGACGTATGTTCAGGAGCCACTTTCAGGCGACCTGATACGTGGCGGGTAACCAACTGCTCCATGTATTCGTCATGATTGCCGTCTTTGTTGTTTTTATTAAAATCATCCACCAGTAAATCATAGCGTATACCCGAGCCCACAAAAGCCTTTTTTACTTCGGGGTGTGCATCTACTTGCTGATAGATTTTGGTCAATGGCTTATGCGAGGTATCAAGGTTTGAACAGATAACCGGATGAATACAGCTTGGTGCCTGACAACGGGCACAGATAGATTCATCTTTACCTTTCATGCGATACATATTGGCAGACGGCCCACCCAAGTCAGATATATAGCCTTTAAACTCCGGATGCTGCACAATCTGGTCGACCTCTTTCATGATAGACTCCTCACTTCTCGAAGCAATGAATTTACCCTGGTGCGCCGAAATAGTACAGAAGCTACAACCTCCGAAACAACCCCGATGCATATTTATCGAGAACTTAATCATTTCATACGCCGGAATCGGCCCACGTTTTTTGTATTTGGGGTGTGGTAGGCGCGTATAAGGTAAATCAAACGACTGGTCAATTTCCTTTTCATCCATAATCTTGAACGGCGGATTAATTACCAAAGTCTCATTTCCTACCTTTTGAATAATCCGGTTAGCCTGCCACTTGTTCGATTCTACCTCTACTATCTTGAAGTTGGAAGCGTATTTGATTTTATCTTTCAGACATACCTCATGGCTCGCTAATTCAACTGTGTTCCAGCCTCTGTCATCGGGCAAGACTTCTGAACTATCCTGCATGTATGCTACCTGATTAATATTTCTGATAGTATTAAGCGGCACCCCCTTTTTCACTAATTTCAAAATCTCACGCAAAGGTTGCTCACCCATCCCATACACCAATAAATCGGCGCCAGAATCTACCAGAATAGACGGCATTAGCTGGTCTTTCCAGTAATCATAATGCGTTACCCGTCTTAAAGAGGCTTCTATCCCTCCTATTAGCACAGGTACGTCAGGATAGAGTTCTTTTAATATTTTTGTATAAACCGTAGTCGCATAATCGGGGCGATACCCTGCTTCGCCACCCGGTGTGTAGGAGTCATTCGAACGTAAACGCTTATTGGCTGTGTAGTGATTCACCATTGAATCCATACAACCTGCCGTTACCCCAAAAAAATACTTCGGACGGCCATATTTCTTAAAATCCCGCAAATCATCTCTCCAGTTGGGCTGGGCAATGATAGCAGTTCTGAATCCTTCGTTCTCAATAATACGCCCGATAACAGCCGTGCCAAAGGCAGGATGGTCTACATAGGCATCGCCTGAGACGAGTACTACATCTACTTCGTCCCAACCTCTTTTCTCCACTTCACTCAAAGTAAGTGGTAGCCAATCTGTTATGGGTCTTTCCGGTCTTATAATCATACTACAAAATTAACGGATTTTTACGAGAAAGTGGTATTATTTATCATTTTGAACTGCGAGTTAGCTGATTTAATGATTGCTCTGATACTTTATTGATTATGAACTTTTTTAAACTTTTTAATGACTGGGGCGAAAATGTACGATTTTTTGATTAAAAACTGGGGAAATGGCTATCGCAAGGTTGCATCATCGGTGCCCCTTGTTGCGCTGGTTGTCTGCAAGCCACTGCCTTTGTTCAAAAGGTAGCCACCGTAGCGGCTACCTTTTGCGGCTTCTCTTTAGTGGTTTCTCCGTTAAGAGTTTCCGCAACTACATGCCTGTCAGTACAGCTAACTGCTTCTTTTAAACACGCGTCCCGCTGCTTCCTGTTACCTTTATACCAACTAATTCTCTTCTGGTTCTTACACATTCCAAAACCGGATACTTATCTGACTGGGTGTCCCCAACTGAACGCCAACTTAAATTTCCGGCTTTAGATTATGTTTTCAAAGCGTTTTGGTAGGTTTATGGATAAATCAGACTAATGGCTGATGAAATTGAGTAATTGAATCTGCTCAGAATATTTATTTCTTGGGACAAACTGCCTGCAACAATGACCAGACGCTGCAAGGGCATTTACAATCGAATAAATAATACTAAACAAGTTTTACTGTTAGAGTATGTTTAAAAATTATAATTCGACCTACAAAGTCATCCGCGCGGCGTCCGCTTTTTTCACCATACTGCGTTGTATTTTTTCGATGTAGCAGCCGCTTCGGCGGTCCGATGGCTACATCTGCAAAATATGCCCGCAGCGGCGAATCGCTTGTCTGGTAAAAAAACCTGTACTTTTCGGTCAGAATAACAATATTTAAACATACTCTTAGATTAAACCTAAAAGCAAAAATTTGTTAAAAATCATTTTAATCATTAAATCAGGTAAAACGGTGCGCCGTCTCGGCACAGTTCAAGACAAAAAAACACAAAAATTATACTTTTCCAATGCCTGACTTCCTGCAATATATTTTACCTTCATCAAGTCATCTTCATACTAAGTTTAAATATCTATAATTATTACAAGTTTTCACAAACTACCGGAAACGTTTCCGAAAACGAAACCGAGAGATTTAGATTAAAGAATATAAAAAATAGCCATAAAAGTCTTTGCTAAATGCAAAAATAGCTGTAATATTCTTTTAAATTTGATTTCAAAGTAGCGATTCGAAAGACTTATTCAATCTAAGTAAATTGTCCAATAATTGTATTTTATTTAGAATTACCCAACCCCTAAACTATATTGGATTTCAATTCAGGCATTCCACAATTAAACTCTGATTCCACTATCATGAAACAATTCTATTTTTAACGGGACTGTACTTGTGGCTGTAATCAGTTTAATTACTGACATTGCAGCCACATAAATTCCCATTTTACAACTCTCTATTCAACCAATATTAATATAATAAATATATGGCTACCGAAAAAAACAATAGCATTTCGAGAAGAAAATTCCTTGATTTGAGTAGTAAAGGTGTATTAGCCGGCAGTACTTTATTAGCAGGCATACCTACCATAGTACCTTCTTCTGTTTTTGGTAAAAATGCTCCAAGCAACAGAATTAACATTGGTGCTATTGGCGTAGGAAGAATTTCTCGTGGGCACGATATGCCCGGCGTATGGAAACATGATACAGCCCAGATTATGGCTGTATGTGATTTAGACAGCAATCGTGTAGAGTCAGCGCAAAAATTAGTCAATGGTTACTATACCAAAAAGACGGGTAAAGAATTTAATGGGGTTACAGGTTATGGCGATTATAGAGAATTATTGCTCAATAAAGACATTGATGCCGTGATTGTGAGTACACCAGACCATTGGCATGCACCTATTGTGATTCATGCTGTTGAAGCCGGAAAAGATGTTTATGTACAAAAACCAGCTTCTTTGACTATCTCAGAAGGTAGAATGATGGCTGATGCAGTAAAGAAATCTGGTAGAATTTTGCAGATTGGTAGTCAGCAACGTTCAACTTCACAATTCAGATATGCGGTAGAGTTGGTAAGAAACGGAAGAATAGGTAAATTGCAGAAAGTATACGTAGGTTTGCCTGGCGACCCTTCAGGAAACGAAGAAGCAGAAATGCCCATTCCTAAAAACCTGAACTATGATATGTGGTTGGGCACAACACCGGAGGTCTATTATACCGAAAAACGTGTTCATCCAAATGTAGGTTTCGACCGCCCGGGTTGGTTGCGTTGTGAGCAGTTTGGCGCCGGAATGATTACAGGTTGGGGAGCACACCATATTGATATTGCACACTGGGGTATGGATACAGAATATTCAGGGCCAACTGAGATTTGGGGTAAAGCAGATTTTCCGACCAGTGGTTTATGGAATGTACATGGGATCTTTACCACACATGCACTCTATGATAATGGCGTGGAAATGATTATCAGCAATGAGATTCCGAATGGAATTAAATTTGAGGGATCAGAAGGATGGATTTTCGTTTCTCGTGGTGATGGTGCAGTTACTTCAAGCGACCCGGTGGCGAAACAGAATGCCGCCAAGAAATTAGACGCCAGTGACCCTAAAATTATTACGTCTGAAATCGGGCCGAATGAACTGCATCTGCCAGTAAGCACCGACCATCATGGCAACTGGTTGGAAAGTGTGGCTTCGCGCAAAGAACCAATTGCTCCGGCTGAAATCGGACACCGTTCATGTACAGCCTGCTTATTGCACCATGCAGCCATGAAATTGAAAAGAAGATTATACTGGGACCCAAAAACAGAACGTTTTAAAAACGACAACGAAGCCAACGCACTCTTATCTCGCGAGCAAAGAAGTGCTTACGCGATAAAAGTTACTAAATAACCTTAATACCTGATGAGAAAAAAGCAGTTAGCAACAGGGTTTGCTCTAGCACTAAGTATGTTATTCAATCAAGAAACATCTGCCCAGACTTCAAAAGAAATCAAACTGATTACACTTGACCCGGGTCATTTTCATGCGGCTCTGGTACAGAAAAATATGTATATTGATGTAAGTCCAGAAGTACGGGTCTATGCCCCTGCAGGTGCTGACCTCAACTTTCACTTACAAAGGATTGAGGGCTACAATAAGCGTATTGATAACCCGACAAAATGGGTAGAAAAGGCATATACAGGCGCTGATTATTTTGAAAAAATGCTAGCTGAAAAAGCAGGAAATGTAGTGGTGATTGCAGGTAACAATCGCATAAAAGCTGATTATGTTCAAAAATCAATCAATGCCGGACTCAATGTATTGGCCGATAAACCGATGATTATCAATGGCAATGATTTTGACAAATTGAAAAATACCTTTGCCACAGCCGCACAGAAAAACGTATTGCTCTACGACATCATGACCGAACGTTATGAGATTAGCACTATGTTGCAAAGAGAATTTTCAATGTTGCCCGCAGCTTTCGGAAAACTGGAAAAAGGGACACCCGAAAATCCTGCCGTAACCAAAGAGAGTGTGCATCATTTTTACAAGTATGTATCTGGTAGTGTGCTTACCCGCCCATCATGGTTTATGGATATTGCTCAACAGGGCGAGGGTATTGTAGATGTGAACACGCATCTGGTAGACCTGATTCAATGGGAATGTTTTCCTGAACAGGTGATTGATTATCAGAAAGATATTAAATTGACCAGCGCCCGCCATTGGACAACAGATATGACTCTGAATCAGTTTAAAACTATCACCAAGACAGAAGACTTCCCAGATTATCTGAAAAAGGATGTAAAAAATGATGTCTTAAAGGTATATTGTAATGGCGAAATCAATTATCAGTTAAAGGGGGTACATGCCAAAGCATCGGTTATCTGGGCCTATCAGGCACCAGAGGGAGGTGGTGATACGCATTACTCGATTATGCGTGGTACTAAAGCCAATTTGATTATCAGACAAGGCGCTGAACAGAATTATAAGCCAACCTTATATATAGAATCTATCAACGGCGACAAAGCTTATGAAACAGATTTGATGCAAGCCGTGAAAGTTGTTGAGAAAAAATATCCGGGTGTGAGTTTGAAGAAAAATAACAAAGGCTGGGAAGTGGAAATTCCCGAAAAATACAAAGAAGGACACGAAGCCCATTTCGGAAGAGTAACAGAAAAGTATCTCGAATATCTGAAACAAGGCAAATTGCCTGCATGGGAAGTACCCAATATGCTTGCCAAATATTATACAACTACCCAAGCCTTAAAACTGGCAACCAAAACCCAATAAACAAACCTGATTAAACTATGGAAAACAATCAGAACAACCGCCGTAACTTCTTAAAAAATACCTTAGCAAGCACTGCAGGGTTGGTATTATCCTCAAGCCTGGTAAATGAAATTGTGGCCAAATCAAGTACTATTGAAG
>CBIHRH010000056.1:0-13244 GCA_966212365.1 uncultured Emticicia sp.
CCTTTTAAACACACTATTAAATTATCCTAAAGTCTGATTTCCTACTTAACCTAAGATGAAGAAAATAGCAGCAATGGCACTTGTGTTTGCTCTGCTAAGCACAAGTGCCATTGCACAACATACAAAAAGCGTTTGGTTGGATGATTTACCCATCAAATCATTTTCGGAAGGGATTCCTGCGGTATTGCCTAAAACCAATGCGGCCGGAGATTCCATGAAAATAAATGGCATATATTATACACATGGTGTAGGTGTAAACTCTATCAGTGTACTCTCATTTTACCTCAATGGCAATGCTACTGAGTTTTCGGCCATGGTAGGGGTAGATGATAGAGGTATAAAGAATTTACCTCATAAGTTCTATGTGATTGGAGATAAAAAAATATTGTTTGAAAGTGGTGAAATGAAACTGGGCGATGCACCCAAAGCGGTGAAACTCAATATAAGTGGTATTCAGCAGCTTGGACTTCTGGTTCTGGTTGATATAGAAATAAACAGAACTTATGCTAACTGGGGCAATGCGCAATTCCTGATGAAAAATGAGGCACTTCCACAAACCTTACCAAACACTCATGAAAAATACATATTGACTCCCCTACCTGATAAAAAGCCAAGAATCAATTCAGCAAAAATATTCGGTGCAAGACCCGGTAATCCGTTTCTCTATACTATTGCGACCACAGGTGAAAGACCGATTTCATTTTCAGCAACAAACCTGCCCAACGGGCTTTCAGTAGATGAAAAGACGGGAATTATTTCTGGGAAAGTAACCCAAAAAGGCACTTATAAAACTAAGCTAAAAGCTAAAAATGCTTTTGGCGAAGCACAGAGAGAACTAAGAATCGTTATCGGTGATACCATTGCGTTAACTCCCCCAATTGGTTGGAATGGTTGGAACTCATGGGCCAGAAACATTGATCAGGAAAAAGTAGTAGCCTCGGCTGATGCAATGGTAAAGATGGGATTGAATCAACACGGATGGGCTTATATCAATATCGACGATGCCTGGCAAGGGCAAAGAGGCGGCCCGTTCAATGCCATTCAACCTAATGAGAAGTTCTCCAGATTCAAAGAGATGATTGACTATATACATAGTCTGGGCTTAAAAGTAGGCGTGTATTCTACCCCCATGATTACGAGTTACGCGGGATATATTGGAGGTTCATCAGATTTTGAAGATGGGCGGATAACTGATACTATTATTAATAATAAAAGAGCTTTTCGCTATATCGGTAAATACAGATTTGAGGATAACGATGCTAAACAAATGGCCGTATGGGGTATTGATTATCTAAAATATGATTGGCGGATTGACGTCAATTCGGCTGAAAGAATGTCAGCGGCACTGAAAAATTCGGGTAGAGATATTGTTTATAGTATTTCTAATTCTGCTCCTTTTTCAAATGCTAAAGACTGGGCAAGATTAACCAATACATTTAGAACAGGCCCTGATATCCGGGACAGTTGGTTGAGCCTTTATCATTCAGCTTTTACCTTAGATAAATGGGCACCTTTTGGCGGACGCGGACATTGGCTTGACCCGGATATGATGATTTTAGGGAATGTTACCACAGGTTCAGCCTTGCACCCTACCCGTCTTACTCCTGATGAGCAATACAGCCACGTAAGTCTTTTCAGTTTGCTATCAGCGCCTTTATTGATTGGTTGTCCGATTGAACAATTAGATGCTTTTACGTTGAATCTGTTGACCAATGATGAGGTAATCGAAATCAATCAAGACCCGCTAGGCAAGCCCGCAAGATTGGTAAAAGAAGAAAACGGCATACAAATCTGGTTGAAGCCTTTAGAAGATAACTCTTATGTGGTTGGGTTTTTCAATATTGCATATTTTGGCGAAAGTCCGGAATCCTATTTTCGTTGGGGTGATGAAAAAGCTATTAATTACCATTTCGATTTCAGCAAGATTGGCTTGCAAGGCAAATTCAAACTGAGAGATTTATGGAGACAAAAAGATATAGGGGTTTTTAGTCAATCCTGGCAAACAGAAATCAAACATCATGGGGTAGTATTGTTAAAAATGTCTCCTGCAAAGTAATAGAGTTTGTACGCATGAAATTAAATAAGCACTTAACCACTATTTATATATTTCTGTCACTAACTGCATCCGCTCAAAATACAAGAGCGGTGTGGTTAGATGACCTGGTAATCCAGACATACTCAGAAGGGATACGTCCTGTTCAAGCGAAGAAAAACTATTCTGGTGATACTTTACGTATCAATAGCAAAAAGTTTGAACGAGGTTTGGGAGCGCAATCTCCTTGTGTATTAGCCTTTTTACTGAATGGACAAGCCAGGCGCTTTTCGGCAATCATTGGTGCGGATGATTTAGGTAATAAGGATATTCCGCTAAGTTTTTATGTACTGGGCGATGGTAAAATACTTTTTGAAAAAGCCGACATGCGGATTGGGGATGAACCTGTAAAAGTTGATGTAAGTTTAACGGGTATCAAGCAATTAGGTCTTTTGGTAACTGATAAAATAGGTGGAATCAATAACAAAAGAACCTATTGCAATTGGATAAATGCACAAGTAGAAATGATTGGTGATTATGTGCCAGAACATGTGATAACCCAGGGCGAAAAGTATATGCTAACTCCACAACCGGCTGCCAAACCTAAAATCAATTCGGCAAAATTATTCGGGGTCACACCCGGCAATCCATTTTTATTTACTATTGCCGCCACAGGGCAAAAGCCTATGAGTTTCTCGGCTACTAACTTACCAAAGGGATTAAATTTAAATACTAAAAATGGTATCATTACCGGAAGTATCAGCGAAAGAGCGACTTACAAAACTACACTCAAAGCCAAAAATGCACTTGGTGAGACAAGTAAAGAATTAACCATAAAAGTTGGTGATACCATTGCATTAACCCCACCCATAGGTTGGAATGGATGGAACTCATGGGAAGCACATATTGATAGAGAAAAAGTAATCGCTTCGGCTGAGGCTATGGTAAAAACAGGCTTAAAAGACCACGGCTGGACTTATATAAACATCGACGATGCCTGGCAAGGCAAACGAGGAGGCCCTGACTATGCCCTTAAACCCAATGAGAAATTCCCCGACATCAAAGGTATGTTTGACTTCATCCATTCATTGGGTTTAAAAGTGGGTTTGTATTCTACACCTTATATTTCCAGTTATGGTGGCTATACAGGTGCCTCCTCTGATTTTGAGAAAGGGGGCGAAACGCATGAATCTATTATAGTGAACAGACGGTCTTTCAACAGAATTGCTAAATATAGATTTGAAGAAGTAGATGCTAAACAAATGGCGGAATGGGGAGCTGATTTTCTAAAATATGACTGGCGGATTGATGTCAACTCTGCCGAGCGAATGCAAAAGGCCTTAAAGCAGTCGGGACGAGACATTGTCTTTAGTTTGTCTAACAATGCTCCTTTTGAAAAAGTAACTGATTGGGTTCGTACATCGAATATGTACCGTACCGGGCCAGACATCAAAGACAGTTGGACAAGTCTTTACCTCACCTCTTTTTCGCTTGACAAATGGTCGCCCTACACAGGTCATGGGCATTGGGCTGACCCGGATATGATGATTGTCGGAAAAGTATCCATCGGCCCTATAATGCATGACACCCGCCTTACACCCGATGAGCAGTATAGCCATGTAAGTATGTTCAGCCTACTGGCTGCGCCCTTATTGATTGGTTGCCCCATTGAACAATTAGATGCATTTACGCTCAATCTACTATCGAACGATGAAGTTATAGAGATTAATCAGGACCCTTTAGGCAAAGGTGGAAGATTGATACTGCACGAAAACGGTATTGAAGTCTGGCAAAAACCCTTAGAAGATGGCTCCCATGCCATTGGGCTATTTAATACAGCAGATTTTGGCAAGACCCCTCAATCGTATTTCCATTGGGGAGATGAAAAGTCTAAAGTATTCACGCTTGATTTTAACAAAATCGGATTAGCCGGTAAATATAAATTCCGTGATGTATGGCGACAAAAAGACTTAGGAGTTTTCGGACAATCATTCAGAACAGAAATCCGCCATCATGGGGTAGTTTTACTTAGGGTGTTTCCTGTGAAAAAATAGAATAAATCATTCAACCTTAAATCAAGGTCAAATGCAAAATAAAGTTATTAGTTGGGTACTAATGTTAGTCGGGACGTTGGGCTTTTTATGTTTAAAAGCTCAACCAAACGGCTTTATCCATACCCAAAGATATGCCTATCAAACCCTATCTGTTTATCAGAAAAAGCTGTTCGACACTTTTCTTGAAAGTGAAATACCTACAGGGATTTCAGCCGAAAATTCTTTAACCAATGATGCAAGTTTACGAACAAAAACCCGTGTTGCTCAAGCCTTACTATTCAGAAATGTAACGGGAGACAAAGAAAAAGCCATTAGTATTTTAGAATGGATTCTGAAAAACCAGTATCAGGACGAACGCACCAAATTATATGGCATCTGGAAAACCTCTGTGGAAAACGATAGATTCGACCAGAACTGGAGAGAGTTTATTGGTTGTGATTTGATAATTATCCTTACAAAATTCAAACATCTTCTCCCAAAAACGCTGATTAAAGATATAGAAACAGGTTTGATTCATGAAGCTAAAGGAGCACTCAAAAGAAATGTAGGTGCTGATTATACCAACATTTCCATCATGAGTGCTTTCCTGATGGAGTATGTCGGAACAGCATTTAATATAGAGTCTCTGAAAAATGCTGGTATTGCTAAGGCAAAAGAAATCTTCAATTTATATCAATCTCACAAAACCTTCAGCGAATATAATTCTCCTACTTATTATGGTGTAACGCTTATTGGACTTGCTTTGTGGAGGGAACTGGCATTCTCGAAGGAAGTTCAGACAATGGACAAAAGCCTTGAAAAGGAGTTCTGGCATGAAATTGCCATGTCTTATAATCCCAACCTCAAAAACATGCCCGGTCCCTATTTCAGAGGTTATGGAATGGATATGACCAAATATTTTGCCATTACAGGCATATGGATCAGCCTTGCTTTGAACGATGAAAAACTGGCTCCTTTGGCTCCCGCCAAGGGTCCTAAATATGGAGAAATGAGTAACCTTTACACTATTCTGAATTTAGGTTTAGCGATTTCGGAAAATGATTTAAAGGCATTACAATCATTCTCAAAACCTCAATTGATTAAGGTTGACGTTCCAAATAATTATAAAGGAGCTAGCATTAAAAAAGCCAGCAAATTCATTCACAAAGATTGGATGATGGGGGGAGCGTGGGGCAATAAAAGAGTTTGGGAGCAATTGAAAATCGGCACGATTCATTGGAAGACTATTAATAACGATATAGGCTGGTTAGCAATTCTTGGAGACGGGAATACGAATATACAAGTGAATCAGAAATCAATGCTTATTTACGCCAATACTACTTCGTCTTATCAACTTGAAGTTTTGGTATATGCCCCAAACATCGGTAAAGAAGCCTTTGATAAACAAATATGGGATTTATCAGGCATAAAATTAAGTACTAAAACTTCACTTAAACTTACACAAATCGAAAAAATCAGTGGCAGTGATGCCAATAATAAATATGCCATTGCTGATGCTATTCCCTATTTCTATAAAGTAGTATATGAGGTTCCGGGCAATTGGGATAGTAATCAGCCTTTACTAGAAATATCACCTAACCCATAAATATTTAATCCGCTAAATTAACAATGAATTCTCGTAGAAATTTTATCAGAAATACTGCCTCTGCTATTGGCGGGCTCGGATTAGTCGAATTATTGCCTTTAGAAGCCCTTGCCTCAATGAGGAAAAAAGTGGCACCGAGCGATAGAATTAATGTCGGTTTGATTGGTGTTAAAAATCAGGGCTTCAATAATATCCGTTCCTTTTTGAAAATCAATGAGGTAAATCTGAAAGCCATTTGTGATATAGATGATGACCAGCTAGCGAAACGCAAAGCAGATTTAAGCAAAGCTGGAGTCCAGAATCTTACGACCTATAAAGATTACCGCAAAATGCTTGAAGATAAGGAATTGGATGCTATTGTAGTAGCTACTCCTGACCATTGGCATTGCCTGCAATTGGTTAATACTCTTTCTGCCGGAAAGCATGTGTATGTCGAAAAACCGATTGCAAATTCTATTGCCGAAGCCAAAGCGATGGTTCGCGCTGTGGAGGCATCGGGCAAGGTAGTTCAGGTAAATCAATGGCAAAGAAGTCATAAGCATTTTAAAGATGCGATTGCTTTTGTGAAGTCTGGCAAATTGGGAACAATTATTAATACCAAGACCTGGATGTATCGTGGTACACAACCTTTACCCATCGTATCTGATATGCCTGTTCCGGCAGGTGTTGATTATGATATGTGGCTAGGTCCGGCGCCTAAACGGCCATTTAATACCAATCGCTTTCATTATGAATTCCGTTGGTTCTGGGATTATGCCGGAGGTTTGATGTGCGACTGGGGAGTACATTTGATAGACATTGTTCTTTGGGGCATGGGTGTGAATGAACCTCTTTCGGTTTCGTCGGTTGGAGGTAAAAGACTTTTTCCGAATGATGCCCGTGAAACGCCCGATTATATAAATGTTACTTATGACTTTGGCGGTTTTACCAATACCTGGGAGCACTATATGGGCATTGGCGCAGGACAATATGGTAAAGGCCATGGGATTGCCTTTATCGGTACGAAAGGCACATTGGTAGTAACCCGTAATGGATGGGAAGTAATACCTGAGAAAGAGGGACAGAGTCTCAGAATGGAAGCAGTACCGTTAATTGAAAAATCTGATATTGGGATGGATTTGCATACACAGAATTTTATTGAAGTCATCAAAAACGGGAAATTAGAGCAATTAGCCTGCCCGATTCATGCCGGGGCGACAGTGGCTATCAATGCGCATATGGGTAATGTATCGCTAAGGAGTGGAGATAAAATTCATTGGGATGCAGCTAAAGGGAAATTTGATAATAAAATAGCTAATTCTCTAATAAAACCGAGCTATCATAACGGTTTTACTTTTCCAAAGGTATAAATTTCGGTTATTAACCATTCTATCTGACTCATTTAAATTTAACCCGTTATTATTCATGAAGAAGAAGTCCATTTTGAGTTTTCTCATTTGTTGGAATATCCTATCGGTAGGGTTTGCTCAAAAACCCAATATCGTTTATATACTGGCAGATGATTTAGGTATCGGAGATGTATCTTCTTATAACCCAAATGGGAAGCTACAGACCGAAAATATTGATAAATTAGCCCAAAGCGGTGTTCGCTTTACCGATGCGCACACTACCTCGGCGGTTTGTACGCCTACCAGATATAGTATTATGACTGGGCGTTACAACTGGCGCACCACGATGAAAAAAGGCGTTTTGCATGGCTATGATACGCCATTAATTGATGCCAAAAGAGAAACGGTGGCTGCCTTCCTACAGAAACAGGGGTATAAAACGGGTATTGTGGGTAAATGGCACCTGGGTTGGACATGGAATAATATAGAAGCAGGAGAAAAGAAAGTAGATTTTTCTAAACAGGTAACGAATAATCCGAATGCAAAAGGTTTCGATTATTCCTTCTGTATTCCGGCATCTTTGGATATGCCGCCTTATGCCTATGTAGAAAATGGTTTCTGCACAACTATTCCTAAAGATACCTGCGAAGGAAGGAAAGGCATCGAATTGTTTCGTGCAGGTCTCAAAGCGCCTGATTTTCAACCGGAAGAGGTGATTGGCAAGTTTACTGAAAAAGCCTTAAACTTCATCAATCAGAATGCTAATAAAGACAAGCCATTCTTTTTATATTTTCCGTTGGCAGCGCCACATACCCCTATTCTACCTATTGGTGATTTTGTAGGTAAAAGTAAGGTTTCACCCTATGGCGACTTTGTATTGATGGTTGATGATGTAGTAAAACAAGTGGTTGAAACGCTCAAAAAGAATGGGATTTATGAGAATACTATCATTGTGTTTACTTCTGATAATGGTTTTGCCAATCCAGCCAATCTACAAGCCCAATTAGCTAAAGGACACAACCCTTCTATTGAATATCGGGGTATGAAAACCGATATTTTCGAAGGCGGACATCGGGTGCCTTTTATTGTTCATTGGGGAAATGTTATCAAAAAAGGCAAAGTTTCTGATAAGTTGGTTTGTAGTACAGATTTTTTCAGAACTGTTGTTGAATTGAATAAGACACAATTGGCTGATAACGTAGCCGAAGATAGTTATAGTTTTTTCAGTGAGTTAACCGATAAAAAATCAGATTTTGAACAGCGTGCTTCTATTATCCATCACTCTTCTAATGGTTTCTTTGCTATCAGGAAAGGCCAATGGAAATTGATTATGTGTTCACATTCGGGAGGAAACAGCAAACCTAAGGAAGAGAGCGAGGAGGCGAAAACACTCCCTCATATTCAATTGTACGATCTTAAAAATGACTTGGCGGAAAGCAAAAATGTATACTCAGAGCACCCGGAAATTGTGAAAGAATTAACAGATTTATTAACCAAGCATGTACAGGATGGCAGAAGTACCAAAGGTAAAATTCAGACCAATGACGGTCCGGCTTATTGGAGCCAATTGACTTGGTTGGATAAGTAATTACTGGAATAAATGAAAACGAATATGAATAGATTGAAATATATCAATTAGTTTTTTGTCATTAACTCTTCTTTTTTAACTCACCACCTGTTTGGAATGGTCAACTTAAGTCCGAATACCAGCTTAAATTCTGAATAGGGTTCAGGTTATCGTTACCATTCCGATAGTATCAAGTGCTTTAGTCATGTGCACAACTGAAAATTATCGTGGTTCCTATGATGCCTACCACAGGTGCCGCAATGCCTTCAATCCAACCACCTAATTCCCTTAGGTTTGAACAAAACCGATTTCGCAACTTGTATAGTAAGTAACAGAACTTGTCGGAGCATGAGTAAAGCCACTTCTCTTACCCATAGAAATGAAAGAATAGCGTCACAACTCAATATAAAACTGTTGGTAGCATTACCAAAAGGAACCAATGAAACGGTATCTTGAAAGCAGTCTTTAAATAAACGGCTAATGCCTTCATTCTACCATAAAATGTAACAATTATATAAGTATTTGAACGATTCTCTAAAATTTAAACCTAAAAATTAGCTTAACTTTACTAAAAAGTTTTTTTGCATTGAAAAGATATTTAATTGTACTAATCTCATTTCTACTTATTTCCTGCCTTTCGGAAGAGAAGGCAAAATATACTATTGGTTTTTCGCAGTGTCTGACCAGTGATAGTTGGCGTAAGGAGATGCAAGCCAGTCTGGAAAGGGGATTATCGTTTTATCCGGAGGTTAAGATGATTACAAAAGATGCACAAGCGATTAACCAATTACAGATTCATCAAATTCAGGAATTTATAGACCAAAAAGTTGATTTATTGATTGTTTCTCCCAACGAAAGTGCCTATGTCACACCTGTTATCGAAAAAGCGTTTCGTGCGGGCATCCCTGTTATCGTACTTGACAGGCGAACAACATCAAATAAATATACGGCCTTCGTGGGTGCAAACAATATACTTGTTGGGCGCAATGCAGGTATTTACGCAAAAATATTATTGCAGGGATATGGTAATATACTTGAAGTTGGCGGACCTCCTGATGTCACTCCTTTCTTTGATAGAAATATAGGTTTTAAAAGTGTAATTCAGGAAAACCCGGGTCTGAAAATCATCAAAACGATTTGGAATGCTGGTGATTCAGACTCATTGAAAGCCTTTTTTAATACTCATCCTGAAATCGATTTAGTATTTACTCATAATGACCGCCTGGCGTATACTGTTTACAAGGTATGTAAAGAACTGCGAATTAAGAATAAAGTAAAAATTATCGGTGTCGATGGTTTAAGCGGTAAAAATGAGGGATTAGATTTGGTTCAAAAAGGAATGCTGGATGCCACAATTCTGTATCCAACAGGTGGAGAAGAAGCGATACAGACGGCTGTTAAAATTCTTAAACATCAGCCATTTAAGAAGGAAAATCAATTGCTTACCACAATTGTCAATCCTGAAAATGTTGGGATAATGATTGCGCAATTCAATAAAATTACTGAACAACAAAACAATATTGCAAGGCAGGCAAATAAAATCAAAGACCTAAATCAGATTTATTCGTCTCAAAAAAATGTACTGTATATAACTCTGCTCTTGCTTACTTTAGTTTTGGGATTCGGAGGAGTTTTGCTCCTTGTATTTAAAGAGAAGCAAATGTCGAATAAAATGCTTGCGCAACAAAACGAAGAAATTATTCAACAGAAAGAAGAAATTGAGCGGGTATCGCTTCAGGCTAAAGAAGCTACCGAAGATAAAATGCGGTTTTACTCCTATATATCGCACGAATTTAAAACACCATTAAGCCTGATACTTACTCCTACCACCGATTTGTTGCACCGAAAAACTTTGGATAGCCGCGATAGCCGCCCGGTGTTGGAATTGATTCAGAAAAATGCCAACCGACTGCTCAGATTGGTTGATCAGCTTCTTGATTTACGAAAGATTGATGCAGGGAAAATTACCCTTAATAGTTCAACCTACGATTTAGTAAGCTTTATAGCCGACATCGTTAATGACTTCAAATATAAAGCCCAGAGAAGTCAGATTGATTTACTATTTATTTGTTCATTCAAAGAGATTGCCTATACATTTGATGCCAGCAAATTAGATAAAGTTTTGTTTAATCTGCTATCCAATGCTTTCAATCATACGCCTAAAGGAGGCTTAATTCATGTAACGTTATTAAAGAATGGAACAACAATAGAAATCCTGATTAGAGACAATGGGCGTGGAATGACCGAGACCGAAAAACAGAATGCTTTTGAATTATTTTATAGTGGTAATCAGAATATTTCATTCGGCACGGGTTTAGGATTGGCTCTTTCGAGAGAATTTGTCAATTTACATCAGGGTGAAATTACACTCGAATCAGAAAAGAATAAAGGAACAACATTTACAATAACCTTACCTTATTCTGAAAACAATTCAGTTTTTGAACAATTACCTGTTTTTAATCGGAATATTGAAGAGCAAGTTGATGAACCGGAAATTGTTGAAGAGATAAACTCAGATATTTCGATTCTTATTATAGAAGATAATAAAGATTTATCTACTTTCCTGAAAACTAAGCTTTCTGCAAATTATGCGGTCAAAATTGCCAATACTGCTGAGGAAGGTTGGGAGTTGATTTTAAGTGGGATTCCGGATTTAATCATCAGCGACGTGATGTTGCCAGGGCAGGATGGCTTTAGCTTAACTCAAAAAGTAAAAGAAGATTTCAGGACATCTCATATTCCGGTGATTTTATTGACTGCCAAAGGCAGAGTTGAAAGCCAGATAGAAGGAACCAAAGCAGGTGCTGATGCCTATATGGCGAAGCCTTTTAACCAATTATTATTGGAAGAACAAGTAAGAAATTTACTTGAAAACCGTGACCGTATGCGCAGAAGGTTTTCAAATGAAGTTACCAACTTTAGTAATATCCAACAAAGTGAACGTAAATTCCTGATTGATTTTGAGCTCTTGATTGAAAAATATCTTAAAGACAGCACGCTATCGGTTGAGAAAATAAGCAGAGAGATGGGTATGTCGAGAGTACAGCTTTACCGGAAGATTACTGCCCTGACAAATAAAAACGTGAATGATTACATTGCCGAATATAAAATCAAAAAAGCCAAACAATTATTAGCTGACTTATCAAAAAATGTAACCGAAATTGCCTACGAATTAGGCTTTAATAATCCTAGCTATTTCACCACATTCTTCAAACAAAAAACTGATAAGACACCGTCTGAATGGCGGCAAACACTTATGTAACAATTCTACAAATCTCTGTTACAAAATTGAAAACTTCCATTTGTTAAAAATTCATAAGTCATTGACTTTCAACTAATTAATCCTTGTAACAAATTTTAACTTCTTTGAACGAAATCTAAAAGTAGCTCAGCATAACAGATTCTAATTTTGGTTCATCAAAACAATTATGTGCAGATGAATCAAAATATTAAAATCTTTACCTGGTCTCTTTCAGCCGCTTTGGGTGGGTTTCTGTTTGGCTTCGATACAGCGGTGATTTCGGGAGTTGAACAAACCATA
This sequence comes from uncultured Emticicia sp., assembly GCA_966212365.1. Taxonomy (GTDB): domain Bacteria; phylum Bacteroidota; class Bacteroidia; order Cytophagales; family Spirosomataceae; genus Emticicia. The sequence goes on from CBIHRH010000056.1 coordinate 12,108, forward strand.
CAACAGCTTTGGCATTTAACAGTATTCGAGCATGGGCTGACCGTTTCTATCGCTTTAATAGGAACAGTGGTCGGCTCGCTCATTGGCGGCATACCTGCAGAAAGGTATGGCCGAAGAGCCAGTCTATTTTTAGTAGCAATCCTTTATTTAATGACTTCCTTAGGGTCTGCCTATGCTGCTGACTGGTTTACCTTTTTGATTTTCAGATTTCTGGGTGGCATTGGTGTCGGAATTTCATCAGTTGTGGCACCCATGTATATTTCAGAAATATCTCCACCTTCCAAAAGAGGTCGTTTGGTTGCCTTATTTCAATTCAATGTTGTTCTAGGAATCCTATTAGCATATTTATCAAATTACCTGCTCGGTGAGATTGACAAAAATGCCTGGCGATGGATGTTAGGAGTTCAGGCAGTACCCTCTCTTATTTTTATCCTTACTGTTTTAGGCATTCCGGAAAGTCCAAGATGGTTGATTCTGAAAAGAAATCAGATTGCACAGGCCCGCCATATATTAAACATAATCGACCCTAAATCCACAGAACACATCATTGAGGCGATTCTAAACAATCAAAATGCCCAACAATCAAGTTTTAGAAACCTTTTCCAGAGGAGCTATAAATCTCCTATTCTACTGGCGGTTTTGTTTGCAGTTTTCAATCAGGTTTCGGGTATCAATGCCATTATTTATTACGCGCCAAGAATATTCGAAATGGCAGGCTTAGGAAAAGATTCTGCCCTATTGTCATCAGCCGGAATCGGACTTATCAACCTTATCTCAACTTTAGTAGGCCTCACTTTGATAGACAAATTCGGGCGTAAAAACTTAATGACAATTGGTTCTATCGGCCTGATTGTCTCTTTGGGACTTGTTACGCAAGCCTTTTATAGAAATGCTCTGGGTGGTTTAGTTCCTGTTTATCTTTTCCTGTTTATTGCCTCATTTGCCTTCTCGCAAGGAGCGGTTATCTGGGTATTTATTGCAGAAATTTTTCCGAATGAAGTCAGGGCACACGGCCAGGCCCTTGGAAGCTTTACACATTGGATAATGGCCGCAATTATCTCTTTCTCATTTCCATTCATTGCTGAAACACTGGGTGGCGGAGTTGCCTTTGCCTTCTTTACCCTGATGATGGTACTG
>CBIHRH010000057.1:0-13163 GCA_966212365.1 uncultured Emticicia sp.
CCTGCTGATAGGTATACCCAATTGCTCTTTTATAAAGGTTTCTGGCTACATTCATATCGGCCATTAATTTACCTCTTCTGACAGACTCCCCAAAACCCGGGTATTTCTTCATCCATTTCTTTAAAGTTGTAGGACATATCCCAAAAAACTCGGCGAGTGTCTCATTGGTTGCACCCAATAAACAATAATTGTAGGCTTGTTCGTCATATTCAGGTATATAATCAGAGTTACCTCTTCCACCTGCATTGCGCTGCAGCTCTTTCTTTGACAGGGCGTCTCCCTTCTCGTCCTTCATTGCATTAGTTGTTATGTGGATTAAAACCCATTACGGGGTGTTCCATAAATTTCCGACTTATGCTTGTTTTTTCAAAGTATTCAGGCAGGTTTCTGGTCGAATCAGACTGTTTTGGTATTATCCGTGCTGAGACAGCCTTACCCAACGCGGGTCGCTCCAACGGTAGCGGCCTACCATCCATCTACCATTGAGCTATCATATACCCACATCCTGGTTTTGTGCAATTTCTGCCATAGAGGTCTTGGCTCTACAGTAATAGGTTCATACTTTAAAGATTAATATGTTAACCCGTAGTTCATTTAGATAAATTAATTCAAGAAGTTCCGTCTCCTATTGGTTTCAGTCGCTGATACACTCCAAAGTTTAGATGAGTAAATCCTAAATGCACTACGGGTTGGTTATGTTAATCAACTACAACCTATTTTAAGAATCTGACATTTTATTACCTTTGCAAAAGATTAAATACAATGTACAATTAACTCATTTTTGCCCGACTAAAACTGCTCTTCAAAAAATGAATAAAATTATTACCACCTTAGTTTTAGCAGGATTGGTTTTTGCCTGCAAACCGAAATCAGAAAATATTAAACCGATAGGAGAGATTAGCTGTAAAAAATTATCTTATACTTATCTCGACGGAAGCACCAACGAAATCTTGACTAGCGAAACCTATCAATATGATAAAACGGGTAAATTGATTGAATTCAAAAACTCGCTCACTACTACTAAATACGAGTATGATACTAAAGGCAATCTTCTGAAAGCCATAGGATATTATAAGAACCAGGGTACTGATACAAAATGGTCAGAAACAGACTATACCTATAATACTGACAATCAGCTTCTTAGACAGGTGTCAAATGTACTTAATTCTCAACAGGGTATATTTAATAAAGAATAAGAGCTTATTTATGAATACCATGCCAATGGTAAGATGAAGAAAAAGACATGGTTCTTTTATGATTTTAGCAAACCCTTCTACTTTGCTGATTATAACGAGAAAGGTTATGAAATTTTATCTCATTTTGATGGCAAACCTTATATAAAAACAGAATATAATGAGGCTAATTTAGCTGTGAAGCAAACACAATATAATCTTGATAACAGCAATACAGTAATAGATATATATGAGTTTAATTCGCAGAATATGGTGATAAAATCATCTCAATTTGTTAATGGCGTGCTTGCCACTTATTCTACTAATGAATATAATTCCAAGGGGCAGCAACTTAATGGGATGCATTATAAGGGCGATGGCACTCTCTTGTCGAAGTCAATCTTTGAATATACAGGCGAGAGTTATAAAATGAGTGAGTATAATGCTCAGAATAAGCTGACAGGCTATTCACTAGTTGAAGTGCAGAATGGTCTGATTATGAAAAGAACTTCTTATCGGGATAATAAACTATCGTATTACACAATCTATGCTTATGATAGCCATAAAAATATGATTAAGCAGGAAGCATTTAATGCTAATTCCATATTGTCTCGTCGTGAAGAATGGGCTTACCTATGTAATTAAAAAATACTTTTAGAGTAAATGCAATTATCTTTTAAGCTTGTCTGGTTCTGAAATAATTTTGTATTAATCTGTTTCAGAATCAGACCTAAGCATTCTTACCTACTCGACCTCATCGCCTTTACCACTTTCAGACTTTTATCATTCACAAACTTTTCATACTCCGGCGAATCACTGGCATATAAGGCCACTTTGCCTTCATGGTTGCTATGCAAACCCCAGCCATATCTTTTGGTTAAAGGTGAGGCTCTCAGACAGGCTTGTCCTTTTGAAAAAAACTGTTTTCTGGCCTCTTCATATTCTGCCTCTGTCAAATCATTTCTACCGGCAAAAACCAGAAACAACACATCATCGGAAGTGTATTTGTATGGATTTTTGATAATCATTTCAAATTGCATATTGGCCACGGTTTTATTATCACCTTTCATTGGTGGTACTTCTCCATTGGCAACCGGACAATCATCGGCAATTTCTATAAATGTATCAAAATAATTTGCAGTATGGGTTTTCATAAACTTGTGGTTTTCTGTTTTTTCAAATTTAGTTTAAATGATCAATAAATTAAAGGCAATTTTAGCTAACGATTGAAACCTCATTATTTAGAGCCTGTTTAAAAATTATTGTTCGACCTTCAAAGGTATATTTTTCATTTATACTGCGTTGCATTTTTTCGATGTAGCTGCTGGCTACATCGAAAAAATACGCCTTGTTTAAATAAAAAATCTATCCTTTTCGGTCAGAAAAACAAAATTTAAACAGGCTCTAACATCTTCTTAACATTCCGGCAAACCCTACCGATTTTTTCGCTATTTTTGAGAAAAAATGTAATTTTTCTATGTCTGCTTTTTCAAGAAAATCCATACTATTTGTTGCCCTTGCCGTTGTTGTCAGTTCATGTTTACCGGGTAAAACACCTACCAATACTACTAATACCAATACAAGCAATAAAGTAAACTTCGCCAAAGGATTCCCAGAGGGGCTAGAGGATATTTCAAAAGCCAGTTACGCAGCGGGGAATGTAGCGCTGTCTGGTGGAGAATGGTATTTTGATGATGCCCTGATAGGTGGAGCAAACAATGACACCCGAAACGGAGAAAAAGCCATTAGAATCAGAGAAAAAGGCATTGTACGGATGAATTATGACATCGCGGGCATGAGAGAAATAAAAATTGCTTACGGCGCTTACAAAGGCGATGGAGACAGCGAATGGGAGCTATACATATCGAGAAATAGTGGTGCCAACTGGACGAGATTAGATAATCGTTTCAAAACTGATGGCAGCAAGCTCAGTTTTGCACAGGTAACGGTTAATGAACCCAATAAAGCCCGGTTTGAAATAAGGAAAGTATCAGGGGGAAGTAATCGTTTGAATATTGATGATATTGCTATTATTACCTCAACCTATATTCCTACAGACAAATCAACCAAAGCCACTCGCGACGATAATCTGGCTTTAGGTAACCCGAGCAATGCCACGCCCGCAAATGAAGATAATTACCTGATGATAAAGCCTCAGTATGCCATGTCTTATAGCCGCGCCCGCAGTTCAGCCAATTGGGTAAGCTGGCATTTAAGCACAGCCTGGCAAGGGGATGTAGACAGAGGCGATAATTTCAGACCGGATGATTCCTTGCCTGCTGGCTGGTATAAAGTGCAAAGTCAGGAATACAGCGGCTCAGGTTTTGACAGAGGGCATTTGTGTCCCTCAGGCGACAGAGACAAAACCATTGCCGACAATGATGCTACATTTTTGATGACAAACATCATTCCGCAAGCGCCTAATAATAACCGTGGCGCCTGGGCAGACTTAGAGGTGTATTGTCGCAAAATAGTAGAAGCAGGCTATGAACTATATATTACGGCAGGAGTTTACGGCAAAGCAGGTATAGGCTCAAATGGTGGGAAGAGTTTCACCTTAGACAACGGCAAAATGATAGTGCCTGAATCAGTCTGGAAAGTGATTGTGATTCTGCCAATCGGCACTGATGATGTAAACCGGATTAATGAAGAGACGCGTGTCATTGCTGTGAATATTCCGAACAAACAGACTATAACAAATACAAGGTGGGGTGAGTACCGGTTGAGCGTGGATGATCTGGAGAAAATAACGGGCTACGACTTCCTTTCAAACGTACCAACGGCTATTCAGAAAACGTTAGAAAGTAGAATGGATGATGGGCCGACTATAAAGGTATCGGCCACCCGCCAATAAGACTATGATTAACACCAGATGAAACTATTGAACCTATGAGAAAATTTTACTTTAACCTGCTATTACTTTGCTTCCATTCAGCTTTTGTGCTGGCACAGAATTTCGATTCTTCGAACCTGCCAATCATCTTCATCAATACACTGGGAGGGCAAATTGTGGACGACCCGAAGGTGAAGGCAAAAATGGATATTATCTACAACGGGCCTGGCAAAGTCAATAATATGACAGATAAACCTTATCATTACAGCGGTTTTATCGGTATCGAATACCGTGGTTCATCATCGCAGATGTTTCCTAAAAAAAGTCTTGGTATTGAACTATGGGACGATAAAAATAATTCGAAAGACGCCAGTTTATTTGGCATGCCCGAAGAATCAGACTGGATTTTGTTTGCTTCTTACAACGAAAAAAGCCTGATGCACAATGTGCTGACCATGAAACTGGCACGGGAAATGGGTATTTATGCCAGTCGCACGCAGTATGTTGAAGTATTCATCAACAATCAGTACATGGGTGTATATGTCTTTATGGAAAAAATCAAGCGCGCAAAGGGCAGAGTTGATATTTCAAAACTAAAAGAAGATGACCTGAAAGGAGATGATATTACGGGCGGATACATTATAAAGGTAGATAAAACAACAGGTACAACCCTGGGCGGTTGGACATCGCAATACCAGAATAACAATGTCGGTAATAACCGGACTTACTACCAGTATGAAGCCCCTAAAACCATCACAGCCCAACAAAAAAGCTATATCAGCAGTTATTTTATTACGGCCGAAACGGCACTGCATGGCAATAATTTCAGAGATAAAGAAAACGGCTATCGGAAGTATTTCGACACCCAGTCGTTTATCAAATTATTTCTCACCAATGAGATTGCCAAGAATGTGGATGGGTATCGTATCAGTACCTATTTTTATAAAGACAAAGATAGTAAAGGTGGCAAAATAAAAGCCGGCCCACCCTGGGACTACGACCTTACTTATGGCAATGGTAATTATTGCGAAGGTGATAGTTACAGAGGTTTTGCGTATAAATTCAATAGTGTTTGTCCGACTGATGGTTATCAGGTGCCTTTCTGGTGGGAGCGTATGATGGAAGACTCAGCCTTTGTACGTGAATTGGGAGAAGAATACGCTTTTCAGCGCCAGAAAGGGGCATTTCAGTTAGATAAAATCAATAAATACATTGATAGTTTAACCGCACAATTACAAGGCCCTGCTTTCCGGAATTTCCAGAAATGGCCGATTCTTGGAATCTATGTATGGCCACAACCACAGCCAATTTCCAATACCTGGTTTGGTGAAATTGATGAGTTGAAGCAGTTTATTGCCAATCGCTTAAACTGGCTGGATGCCAATATCAAACAACCCGCTGATTTAAGGATTACAGGTAATGAAGAAAACTCCATGAATATACTATCCATGAATGCCTACCCGAATCCATTCCTCGACCGGATTTATATAAACATTCATTCACCCAAATCTGAAAAAGCAAATCTGATACTCTATGATACCAACGGCAAGGTATTGACCCAGATTCAGGAAACCCTGCAGGTCGGCGAAAACAAGGTAATGATACAGGTGCCGGCAAGTTTGCACTTGAGTAGCATCAATCTATTGCAATTAGAAGCAACCGGGCGCACGATAGTAAAAAAGATGGTGCAGCAATAGGCAGCAATTATGAGCAGCTGCAGGCAGCCTCTGGCATCATTTAGCAGGATAAATCATATAAGTATGCGGTATGCCATCTTCAATATAATCATTACCCGTCAGCTCAAACCCTAACGACTGGTAGAATTTTTCGAGATATTTCTGTGCTCCGATTTTAATAGGCACTTGCCCGAACAGGTCGAGTACCTTTTCTATAGAGTGCTGCATCAAGACCCTACCCAAACCACCACCTCTGGCCTTCGGAGAAGTGACAACCCTGCCTATAGAGGTATACCCGTCATAATAAACATCTTTATCAAAAAGCCTTGTATAGGCCAGTAGATTCTCATCTTCATCAAAAATCATCAAATGCAGTGCCAAATGGTCTTTGCCATCAGCATCCAGAAACGGGCAGTTTTGTTCTACAATAAACACCTCTTGCCTTAGAGCCATAATAGCATATAATTCTTCAAGACTGAGCTCAGAAAAAGGTACGCACTTGATAGTAATTGATAAATCGGGCATATATATTTGTGGCTATGATTGATAGTTTTAAATAATAATTTGCCGCAATGTATACGGGGACGCCAAGTCTAAGTACTCAATGTAACACAATATAGTCTTAATTAAGTAGTGTAACATAGTGTTTACTTTGTGTACATTGTGGCAAAACATAAAGTAAAGCAAATTCCAAAAAAATGCTGCTCAATTTACATACACATCTTTTGAAAAAACAAGTTGATGAACAGATTATTTTCAACGAGACAATCCCTGATTCAGAAGAGGGCTTAGAAAATTTCGAGCTCCAAAACACTGAAAGTTGGTTATCAGCGGGCATTCACCCCTGGTATATCAACGAAAAGCTCAATAATATCCAATTAAAAAAACTGGCTGCCATAGCGCAAAATCCGGCTATTAAATTTATAGGAGAATGCGGTCTTGACCGATTAAAAGGCGCTCCCCTACCCTTGCAGGAAGAAATCTTTATTAAGCAGATCCGCATGGCAGAAGAGGTAAAAAAACCGGTTATCATCCATTGTGTAAGGTGTTATAATGAATTACTCTCTATCAAAAAAATAGTCAGACCCCGCATACCGTTTATTGTGCATGGTTTTAATACCAAAATTGAAATAGCCCGCCAATTATTAGAAAAAGATTTCTATTTATCATTAGGTGGGGCACTATTAAACGAAGAATCCAATGCCATGAAAGTTTTACAGGAAATACCTTTAGACAGTCTTTTTCTTGAAACCGATGATAAGGATATTTCAATTATAGATATTTATCAGAAAGTAGCTGAGGTAAAGGGTTTAACAATAGAGGAATTGGAGAAGATTGTTTTTGATAATTATTTGGGGTTAGTTGGGTGAGTATATAATCATCTCAACCTCTTTTCACCGACTGAACTCGGTGGCTAAGAAAACAAAGGATCAAATATGTATTTAAGCCGGACTTAAGTCCGGCGATGTATGCAAAAAAAATCCTTTGTTACTTTAGGCGGCGACTTTAGTCGCTATCCCCCACCAATTATCCATACCCCATTATTCCTCAAACCAATCACATTTTTCACTACTTTTGCCACTCGAGTTAAAAGAAATACAATGAACACAGCCGAAGCGCAACTAAGAACCATCAATATCACCCGCTATGTTACCCCACTACGGGAGGGTGGCTCGTTGCCGGCAATTGCTGAAGCTGACGACGATTTTCTTTATGTAATTAAATTTCGTGGAGCAGGTCAAGGCGTAAAAGCACTGATTGCCGAATTGATAGGCGGAGAACTCGCTCGTGCCTTAGGCTTACGTATGCCTGAAATGGTCTTCGCCAACCTCGACGAAGCCTTTGGCAGAACCGAACCCGACGAAGAAATACAGGATTTGCTACAAGCCAGTGTAGGTTTGAACCTAGGCGTTCATTATCTATCAGGTGCTATTACTTTTGACCCTGTATTGAATGTCATCAATCCCCGGCTAGCCTCACAGATTGTCTGGTTAGACTGTCTCCTTACCAATGTAGACCGTACAGCTCGCAATACCAATATGCTCATGTGGCACAAAGAACTCTGGTTGATAGATCACGGAGCATCACTTTATTTCCATCATTCATGGGATAACTGGAAAGAGCAATCACTCCGGCCATTTGTACAGGTAAAAGACCATGTATTACTCCCTTTTGCTACCGAAATAGCAGAAGTAGATGAAGAATATCGTCAGCTACTTACACCTCAATTAATAAAGGATATTGTTGCCTTAGTGCCTGACGAATGGTTAGAAGACCCTTCGTCAACAGAATCACCAGAGGAACGAAGAGCCGTATATGCTCAATTTTTAGAATCACGAGTGTCTCACTCCGAAAACTTTGTTAACGAAGCACAGAATGCAAGAAAATTACTTATATGAGTATGCAGTAGTCCATATTGTACCACGGGTCGAAAGAGAAGAATTCCTTAATATAGGGGTTATTCTCTATTGCCCTAAAAAAGGCTTTCTGAAAGTCAGGTACCAACTGGACGAAGCACGCCTGAAAGCCTTTTCCTGCAATCTGGAAGTAACAGAACTGGAAGAATACCTACGCACCTTAGAACGCATCTGCATGGGTGGCAAGAATGCTGGCCCTATCGGTATGCTACCCATTGCTTCCCGTTTCCGTTGGCTTACTGCTACCCGTAGTACCATCATTCAGACTTCGAAAATCCATCCGGGTTTTTGTATTGAACCGGATGAGACATTGGATCGATTGTATGGTTTGTTGGTGTTGTGATAAACCCCTGTCAGCGACTGAAGTCGCCGTCTAAAAAAACAAAGGTACGTTATTAGTGTATGCCGGACTTAAGTCCGGCTTTATATACAAAAAAAGACCTTTGTTATCTTAGGCGGCGACTTTAGTCGCTGATACTACATAGAGATTCCCGTAAATCCACAAAAAATCCTTTTTAATCGCTATCACCACGTTATTTATTTGCATTAAATCCAATCTACCCCTAAATTTATACCTTCACGTATTTAACCCCAACAATCATCCATTATGACACCTTCACGCAGGAAGTTTATCAAAGGAATTGGTGCGGCCTCAGTGCTGTTGGCTGCTGATTCCTTTGCCAAACCTTTCAATATCATTAAAAGTCTCAAAGTAAGTCCAAACGACAAAATCCGTATTGCTACCATTGGTTTAGGTATTCAGGGAAACTCTGATACCAAAGCAGCTTTACGTAATCCGGAAGCTGAACTGGTAGCTGCAGCCGATTTATACGATGGCCGTTTGGTAAGAGGCAAAGAAGTTTACAACAAAGACCTTTTCACTACCAGAGATTTCAGAGAAATACTCAACCGCAAAGACATTGATGCGGTTATTATTGCTACTCCGGATCATTGGCACGACCATATTTCGATAGCTGCCCTGAATGCAGGCAAAGCCGTGTATTGCGAAAAACCAATGGTACAACATATTGATGAAGGCAGAAAAGTAATAGAAACCTGGCAAAAAACAGGCAAAACCATGCAGGTGGGTAGCCAACCTATCAGTGGAGCAGCCTATGCCGAAGCGCAAAGATTATTGCAGTCCGGTGAAATCGGTGAATTGAATTTCATAGAAGCTACTTACGACCGCTTCAGTGCCCTGGGAGCCTGGACATACTCTATTCCACCGGATGCCTCAGCCCAAACCATTGATTGGGATAGATTCTTAGGCGATGCCCCAAAACGCCCGTTTGATGCCACACGTTTCTTCCGTTGGAGAAATTACAGAGATTACGGCACAGGTGTAGCCGGAGACTTATTTGTGCATTTAATCACAGGTATGCACTATGCTACAGGAGCTATCGGGCCACACAGAATATTCTCTTCGGGTGAATTAAGCTACTGGAAAGATGGCCGTGATGTACCTGACGTGATGGTAACAGTATTAGATTATCCGGAAACCGAAAAACATAAGAAATTCCAGGCGGTATTGCGTGTAAACTTTGCGAATGCAGGAGCTATCAAAAACGTGACGCGTGTAGTAGGTACAGAAGGAGAAATTCAATGGAGTGCACAAGGATTAACCCTTACCAAACGTAAATTGCCAAAAGCACCGGGTTATGGCAATGGCGAAAGCTACCCGACATTTGCAGAAGCTACGCAAAAAGAGTTTTTGAAAGAGTATGATGCCAAATATTCAGAAGCCGATAGAAAAGCAGAGCCTGTAAAGGAAATAAAATTTGACACCCCACAAGGCGATGATGCACATGCCAAGCACTTCAAGAATTTCTTTGATAATATGCGTGCCAACAGCCAGAAAACCATCGAAGACCCAATCTTCGGTTTCCGTGCTGCTGCACCGGCATTAGCCTGTAACATGAGTTATTTTGATAATAAAATAGTGTATTGGGACCCTATTACAATGAAATTGAAGAAGAAATAAAACCCCATCCGCGCGGCGTCCGCCCCAACCCTTCCGCATCGGCGGTCCAACCCAACTGTGGGGAAGGGGGCAAAACTCCTATATATATACAATTCCCGATTAGTAGGAAAAGTTTTTTAATATTCCCTCCCCACTGTTGGGGAGGGTTAGGGCGACCGTCGCTCGGTGGGGTAATAATCTATTAACAAATGAACGAAGCAAACTCTGCCATCATCAAAGAACTCGTCACTTTCAGAATGCCCTTCGGCAAATACAAAGACAGGCTCATCTGTGACTTACCCGAACATTACCTACTCTGGTTTCAGAGAGAAGGCTTCCCGGAAGGGAAACTGGGAGTTTTACTGGCTACCATGTACGAAATCAAACTCAACGGACTGGAGTATCTGTTGAAACCATTGAAAGAAAAAAAAATCTGAAACTCCTCACAAACTATCTGCTCCCGGTGGCTGTTATAGGCTAATAAAACTTATCATTCTCAAATGTCTGACAACACAACAATTATCCGGACAGCCCTTGTTACCGGAGGTTCAAAAGGTATTGGCTATGGCGTAGCCGAAGTATTAATCAAAGAAGGAATCAGAGTAGCCATCACCAGCCGCACGCAGGAGGCTGCCGATGAAGCAGCCGAAGCACTAAACAAAATCAAAGAGGGCTATGCCTTGCCCCTTGTTTCTGATGTAAGAGATTTCAGTTCCCAACAAAAAGCGGTTGATGCGATCGTAGAAAAATGTGGAAGACTCGACTACGTAATTGCCAATGCAGGGGTAGGGCATTTAGTGCCATTTGAAAGTCTTTCATTAGAGCAATGGCACGAAACTATAGATATTAACCTCACAGGGGTGTTTTACACTGCCAAAACTACTCTGGAGGCTTTGAAATCCTCAAAAGGCTATTTCATAACCATAGCCAGTCTGGCAGGGGCGAATTTCTTCGATAAAGGAACAGCCTACAACGCCAGCAAATTCGGCCTGGTAGGTTTCACCCAGGCACTAATGTTAGATTTACGCAACGAAGGCATTAAAGTGTCTACCATCATGCCGGGCTCTGTGGCTACCTATTTCAACAACCACACCCCAAGCGAAAAAGATGCCTGGAAAATCCAACCGGAAGACATCGGCCAGATTGTATCTGATTTAATCAAAATGCCTGCCCGCACCCTGCCTAGTAAGGTTGAGGTCAGGCCGTCTATGCCGCCGGGGAAATAATATTTCATTTTACGTAGAAACGACATGCATGTCGTTTCTACGTTTCGCTTGCTTCCTAAACTCCATTTTGACCGCCTTTTGCCGCATTTTGGCCGCATTTTGACTGCAAAAATCGCCCTATCTCCGACTATCTTTATCGGCATTTAATCTAAAAACGATGAAGACACCCGCCCGGATAGGTAATTGGTTTTATGGAATTGCCATAGTAGTTTATGGCATACAACAGCTATGGTATGCCAACTTCCGTACCGTTCAATTGCCTGAATGGCAATCGTATCTGCCACTACTACCGGCATGGGCTTACCTTACCGGACTAGGACTAATTGTAGCAGGTGCAGCTATTATATCTGGCAGAAAAGCAAAAGAAGCCTCATTGATTCTAGGCTGTGCCTTCTTACTCCTGTTTTTGTTGGTACAGATTCCTTACGAAATTTTTAGTGATCCCAATAGTAGCTTGCACCTGGGCGTGTGGACAAATGCCTTAAAAGGGCTTGCCCTATCGGGAGGAGCATTTGTTATGGCAGGTTCATTTACTACAAATAATTCACGTCCATCACCTTTCTTTAAACTTTCAGAAAAGCTCATTCCCTTCGGCCCTTTATTCTTTTCAATAACAATGATTAGTTTCGGGATAGCTCATTTCCTGTATTCAGAGGGGGTATCAACACTTGTTCCTTCATGGATGCCTGACCCTATTTTCTGGACACACCTTACAGGCGTTGTATTAATTGGTTCCGGCTTTGCCATTGCCCTAAAAATAAGGCGCGGAGCAATTGCCCTATTATTTAGCATTGTCTTATTTATCTGGGTATTTTCATTGCATTTGCCAAGAGCTGTTCACGAACCCTATGCTTCGAGAGGCAATGAAGTATCAAGCTGTTTTGATGCCCTGGCATTTTGCGGAATTGCACTGGTAATATCGCTAAGGACAGTAAAAAGTGATCTGGCTGATATTTTTGAAACCAATTAGACTTATTAACTTCAATGAAAGTATTTATCTGAAAGTCGCAGATTCAGCGCTATGAATCTATCTTTATAGTAGCATAATCTGTTATATTCCAATAAATATCACGGCAAACCGTGATTGATTCGGGTCTCTTTTGCTTGGACATTTGCACAAAAAATGCCCATGAGAAACTTTATCCTGCTATCAATTCTCTTTAGTCCGGTTATTAGCCTGGCACAATCGAGTGTGCTGCTTCCTTCCTCTATTGATTTACCAAAAGTAACTACTTTAGCTACTTGTACCACCAATGAAAAGGGCAGAATGGTATTTAATACGACTGACAATAAAGCCTATTATTGCAATGGTGTCAACTGGCAGGAAATGACAGGAGGTGGTTTCGCCCTACCCTACTCTGGCATAGGTGATTCCAATGCAAACCTTTTTAAAATAGTCAATGAAGGCAATGGCAGAGCAATTTATGGAGAAACCCAGGGTAACGCCTTATCAATAGGTATTCAGGCAGTAGCTTCTCATACTATACCCACCGTTGATAATTTTGGCGTTTTTGCACAAAATAAAAGCACTAATAACCTGGGTGCAGGTGTTTTTGGAAGGCACGATGGCACAGGTATAGGCATTTATGGTGCTACAGCCAAAGCAGGAATCGGAGTAAAAGGACTGGCGTTTCCAACGGAGATGGGCGGTACAGGTACTGGTATAGGTGTTTGGGCTGAAAGCACTGCCGGCTTTGGTCTATATGCCAAAAGTAAAAGCTGGTCTGCTATTAAAGCTGAAAGCGAAACAAGTTTTGGGGTTTATGGGTTGAGTATAGATGATGCTGGGGTTCGTGGCCAGTCGGTTGATGGTATTGGTGTATATGGCTCAAGTTATACCAGATACGCCGTTTATGGATATAGCTATGGTACAGAAGGG
>CBIHRH010000058.1:0-13140 GCA_966212365.1 uncultured Emticicia sp.
AATTAACAATGCACTATAGAAACTATAAAGCATCATACATTTAGAAACTTAACCTTTTATCAAACCTTCTAATTGATTCTCCTTTTTTTCTTTTATATGTAAAAATAATCTCATTGACATTTGAAAATTCAAATAACACATCCTCAAGTATTTGTAAATCTTTATAGGTTTTACGAATGATAGAAATTAAATCTTTATCAGAAAGATTCTCAGCTAAATTAGCATACTTTTGATAAATTCTAACTTTCTCTTTTTCTAAATCCTCAATTTTTTCTCTCAATAACTTCTTTTTTTGTTCATCTTTTTCACTTTTCCAAAGTTTATATAATTCCGCAATAATTGTTGTTTCATTACTTTCAACATCTTTAATGAATGTAATAGATAAATAGCAATCTATTAAAAGGTGCCTTAGGTGCTCTTTACTCTGCTTTTGTTTAAAGGAGAATTCTTTAGCTTTTATAAAATACCAACCTAATTCGCCTAAATAACTCTCATCAATTCTATTGACCTTGATGAGTTTTTTTAGTATATCTATATCTTTTTCTGAAAGGTCAATTTCTGTTACTACTAGCGGCTTTATAAATGGTGTTTCAATTCCAGCCTGGCTAATGAGTCTATATGATGTGTTTAAATTCAAAACAAAAAAATCATTACTTAATGGTGGTTTTGAAATAGGCCTTTGCTCAACGCTATGTGTAAAAGCATCTACTGCAAAAGGTGCTATATATTCATTTCTTACTTTATACTTCATTTTGTAAATATGAATTATTGACTTTATTTAATGTAACCTTAATATTGTCCATTATACCTTGTTAAGCTCAAAGTCTGTAAAAAAAGAGATACAAAAGTTCAATCCAAAATTTGTTTCTTCTCGGTCTGTATTTTTTGTGATTATGCTTTCAAAATAATTTAGGGAGTATGTCTTTTATAGTCCAGATTAATACTTGAAGCATTCACTCAGAGATTATTGTAAATATCATCAGTTGTATCATCAATTACTTTCGTGTCAAAACTTGCAAGGTAGCTTTGAGTAACCCCTATATTTGAATGTCCTAATGCCTTACTTATACCATATAAGTTATTTGTTTTCCGATTTCCAATAAAGGCAAAGGAATGTCTTGCAGTATGAAAGCTAATAGGGGGAATCTCAGCTTTGACAGAAATTTATTAATCAAAGCATTTTTTGAGCTAATTTCTTTTTTTAAAGTCCAAGTATCATTAAGACTTAATTTATTATCGAAGAAAGGAAAAATAAAATCAATTGACTTAGAATTAATGTTTTGTTCCCGCTACGCTGATAAAAGGCGGTTGCATTTAATGTGACTGCCTTTTTATTTCTAAACATGTCCCTTATTATTTGCTTGAAAAAATCATCAAATCAAGTATATCTCTACCTTTCTGCTCGCTGCGCTCTTATCAAATCTAAAAAAAGCATAGCTACAAAAACTACTCAAGGCAGTTAAGAAATGCCATAAAGCATGTCCTTGAAACCATGAAAAAGGATTACAACCTATTTTCTGGACATCTAGGGTACGGATTTTTAGAGCAACAATAATCAATACAAAACTCAGAATGGCTAATAGGATAGAACGCTCTTTTCGGAATTGAAAATAATTGATCATACTCATAATAGTCAATGATAATATCATTGCAGATAGCAAAATCGAACTTGAGACCAACAAAGCAATTTTGAAAAATGCTAAGATAAATAATACCAAAGAGCCAACCCAAATGTATTTGGCAGTATCAGATAAATGTATTTTGTGGAAAATCTGATAAATACTTATGCTTAATAAAGTAATGGAAACGCCGGAAGTACCATTCATATCTACTCTTTGCCCTATATAAGTGAGCGAAGCGTGAAAAAAAGCACTTCCAATGCTTAAATAAATAAAGTTGATGCCCAATAGCGCTGATAATAATGAAAACTGCTCCATTCTACTCAGGGATTTTTTATTCTGGTTTTTATAATCTTCCCAGGCAATCTGAATAATCAAAACACCAAAAAAGAAATATAACAGATTGGAATATGTATTTATACGTTGATGGAAAAATTGAGTTGCATTATTGAATTCGCAATATTCAACAGTCAATGCAGATTTGCTGATAGTCATACCATCCCAGATATGGGCAGAAAGAAACGTATTAAGTCCTATCCAAATCAATAGCATCCCTGCAGTGAAACAGACTGATTTAATTAGTAGCTTGGTAAATAAATGCTTTGACATGTAAATTTTTTAAGGTTATGGTGGGTAGTATTTCGAAAAGAGTATTCACAAAAAATCCCTAAAGGGTATTTACAATTTAGGGATTTTTGATAGATGAGTATTTAAGGACTTTTATTTGATGAAATTCAGATTAACAGGACTTAACAATCCCGAAGGCAACAATTGTCCATCTTTTCTGTAAAAAGGCATAGTGGTAAAGGTGGTTTTCTTAGCATCAGGCTGTGCATCGCCAATCAGACGGTTCACCCAAAGGTTGGTAACCTTTATCTGGATGTTATTGCTCCCTGACTTTACTGCTTCTGAAATATCAAGTTTAAAAGGCTTTTTCCATGCTGTGCCTACATTCTTACCATTCACAATTACTTCAGCTATATTCTTTACATCCCCTAAATCAATGATATATTTCCCAGATTTATCAACATTGGGCAGATTGAAAGTATTTTCGTAAGTAGCCGTTCCGGAGAAATACTTAATATCAGCATCTGCGTTTTCGGACCATGAACCAAGTTTTGCGAAGTCAGTGGTTTTGCCATTAAAATTTACTTTCCAGGTATCTGCTATTTCTGTAAGCAATTTTTCGCTGGTTGCGGCTTTTGTATAACTCTTAGCAGTGGCACTACCTTTGAATACAATGAAATAAGCATCCCATGATTCAAATTGTAATGGAACAATAGTCCGGCCGTCTACAATTTTATAGGAAACTCTTTCTGTTTTTCCGGTTTGTGGGTTCCACAATTCCGGCACCTTCCCATTTACCCTGAAACTTATTTCGGCATCAGTTGGCTCTGCTCCACGGTTATTTAACCAGTAAATATCCTGATCGGCAGTCTGGCGGTGGCGGTAAAGTATTTTATTGTTGGCACCGCTAATAATTACATCAGGCTTTAAATTGACTTTATCAAATGTAGTTATAGTATTCTTCGACCAGATTTCATCGGCCAGTTTCTTAAACTCTGCTTCATTATCAGCCAAACTTGGCGATTTTTCCGGCTTCTGTCCGATTATTTTTACCCCTGCATCCGCTAATACTTTGATTTTTTTCAGCACCGGCAAAGTCATAGCCTTTGCAGATTCATCCAACATCAGCACGCCATAAGTATTGCCACTTGTAGCTACTAACTTTCCGTTTTTAGCTTGTATGGCATTCAGCAAAGCCGTAGCGTTTACATAATCAAATTCAAAGCCAGCAGGAATATCTGGTAGTTTTTCTCTGCCTATCCATGTGATATTGGTGTTTTCACCGTAGAGATACAAAATATCAGCCACGTTTCTGCCTTGTTGAAGCAGATAGCAACTTCTACCAAGATAATCCATCCATGCTTTTGCTCCGGCTCCTGCCCATGTTTCCTGACGGGTGAAATACTGTCCGAATGGCCCTAATGAAAAGCCCGGTTTTTTATCATCCAAAGGTTGGTGAACTGAAGTATGAATCACAAAACGGTTCAAACCTGATGCCATTTCGAGGTCGGCCGTACGTTTCAGTTTTTCAGGATGCCACGAAAAAGCATTCTGAACAGCCGTCATCGATTCTGCTGCTACAAAAGGCTTTCCATAGATATTGGCAACGGATGCCGACTCACGGATATCGGCCTCACTTCGTACTTCTTCATTAGCACCTCCTGCTAAACTACCGGGTGTCCACATGGCAGACATCGGCACTTCTGCATTGCGTTTTACATCCATCCCGTCTGCCAGATAAATCCGTCTGCCTTCGTGTGATTCCGTATAGCGTTTCATCCCACGTTTATGCAATTCTTCGCCAATCACGTCATAATGATTTTCAGCTATCATTTCACCAATCGTTTTACGGAAGTCCCATAAAAACTTTTCAGTATCTGCTGCGCTTTTCACAATTCTTCCCGTTAAAGCCGGAATCCATTTGGTTAAATCATATCCCCGTCTTTTTCTGAATTCTTCAGGGAAAGCCTTAGTCCAGTTCATGTGTCCGGCTTCGTAGCTGTCTAACACCATGTACTGTAAACCTCTGGCACCCATCATGCCACCCGTGGCATCTTTGTACATATCCAGATAGGTATTGATATATCTCTTTACCGCCTCTTTATCTAATTTATCAACCTCCAGACCTGTTGCTTCCGGTGAAGCAGGGTGATTCTGGCGCCCGGTGAGTGAATAACCTAAGCGAACGACCATCCAGTTGCCGGCGGGGGCAGTCCAGTTTAGCGTGCCATCGGCACTCATTTTACCTGTTATATCTATTACATCTTCTGCTGCAATTGCATCGGTATTATCTGGCAAATAAGAGGTGGTAGTTTCTGTCCAGGGTAAAAAACCTGCTTTATCTTCAGCTTTGTCAATACGGCTGGTAGTATATAAAACGAATTCAGCTACGCTCACGCCTTCAGGCCGTGGAGGCGGGGCATTTCCCCCCAACATGGCTGCGAATCCGGCAGAGGCTGCCATAGTTTTATACACAAACCGGAAATATTTTGCCGTAGTTGGCGGAAAACTAACGGTAGTTTGTGGTACAGCACTGCCATGTATTCTGGCGACCTCTCTGAAATTAATACCATCATCACTTACCTGTAAAGACCTGTTTTCAGGACTACCACTAAATTGTTCCAAAGGGCCATGATTAGCGCCAACGACCGACAATGCTCTGAAAGTTTGAGGCGAATCGAACTCATACTGAATCCAGATATCCTCATCTATGGCTTTGGGCGGTAATAGTGTTGATTTGCTTAAATCGCCGTCAGTCAATTTTTTGAGATCAAAATCTCCTCCGCTTGATGTTACTTTTGGATTGAGTTCTGCCAAAGTTTTTTCTTTAGCCGGAATCCGGTAAGCAATTACCAAGGCATCTCTATAAAAATCCGGTTTTGTACCTACGTATCCTGATGATAATCCTTCACCAAAAACCTCAACATTCTGAAAATTACTTAGTCCACCCGATGGTTGCGGTAATTTTCCGGTAAAGGGTTTACCGCCTTCAATTTTTAATTCTGTCCATGTATATTTTTTCATACCGTCTTCCGGCTTTACCCATGGCCCACCCGTTACACTCCATCCCGGAGAACCGGCAATGGCCATTTCAAGCCCGTTTTTATCGGCATATTCTGTCGTGAACTTGAAGGCATCTTTCCAGTCCGGCCGCATAAAAACCAGTTTTTTAGGCACAACTACTGGCGTAAACAAATTGGCATCAAAGTTCTGAAAACCACCAATGCCTGTCTGTTTCATCCAATCCAGGTCTTTTTTGATACCATCTTTGGTAATATTACCGTTCATCCAATGCCACCAGACTCTGGGTTTGGCCGCATCAGGAGGTGTCTGAAAATCTTTCAGTCGCTGGCTTTGAGCAAATGAAAGACCCGGAACAAGAAGAATTCCAGCGATAAGTTTTTTCATATTCTTAAATAAAGGAGTTAAAGGGTTTATGGTCTTATCTTACAATCCATGACTGATTTTGTTAGAATTTTTTAGAATAAGCCAGATAAAATTATTTCAAAAACTCACTGATATTGCTTTGCGTAACTAACTGGAACGGAATCATTAGTTCTTTCTGGAAGGCTTCTTTTTTGGCTATTTTTGAAGCTACCTCAATGGCACCTGCGCCTTGTTGTTTGGCATTCTGAAAAACTGTTGCATCTAAAGAGCCGTTTTTAACCGCCTGCAAGCCATCCTGAATCGCATCTATGCTTACCACTACTACTTTGTCTTTCATTCCTGCGGCTTCCAGGGCTTTTACGGCTCCTAAGCCCATCTCATCGTTATGCGCAAACACTGCGTTTATCCTGGGGCCATACGATTGTATCCAGTTTTGCATCAGATCCATTCCTTTGGCTCTGTCCCACTCGGCGGTCTGATTGGCAATCAATTTGAGGTCGGGGTATTGTTTCAATATTTCTTTGGCTCCTTCCTCTCTTTGAATCTGTGCAGCCTGACCCATAAACCCATGAATCATCACCACATTTCCTTTGCCTCCTAATTTCTCGGCAATGTATTTCATCGCAATTCTGCCCGATTCTCTGTCATCTGATCCCACAAAAGCGGTAGGGGCAGTACTTGTAGCTGAATTAACATTAATGATTGGGATTTTTGCCGCTAAAGCCTTGCTTACCCCCGGAGAACTCGCTTCTACCTCACAAGGATTCATGATGATGACATCCACTTTCTGCGAGATAAAACTCTCCACCTGTTCGATTTGCTTCAGTGGCGAATGTTCGGCATCAACCAAAATCAATTCTATACCAAGCTCGTCGGCCTTTTTCTGCATTTCATCACTGATATTCACGATAAATTCATTCTGCATACTGAGCATGGTAGCACCGACTTTGAGCTTTGCTTTTTCTTCTTTTTTAGCGGAATTACAGGAAAGAAGCAATGAGACTACGGCAAAAAGGATAAGTTTCTTCATATTAATCTTTAATTTTTTGATTCCAACTATCTAATAAAACAGCCCCGATAATGATAACCCCCATCACCACCTGCTGATAGTATGAACTCACATTCAGTAAATCTAAACCATTATTTAAAACACCGATTAAAATAACCCCGAACAGTGTCCCCTGAATACTTCCCACACCACCTGATGTACTTGACCCTCCAATCACAGCGGCTGCAATGGCGTCTAATTCAAAGCTCATACCGGCATTGGGTTGGCCAGTGGTGATTCTTGAGGTGAGTAAAATACCTGCCAAACCTGCTAATAAGCCACAAAGTGAATAGACAGCTATTTTTACCTTGTTCACACTAATGCCCGATGCCCAGGAAGCCTGTTCGTTTCCGCCTACGGCATATACATAGCGCCCGAAGATGGTCTTTTTTAAGACGATTGAACAAATGATAAATACCACAAACAGGATAATTATCGGAAAAGGAATGCCTAAAATATCGCCGCCGCCTATAAAATTAAAGGATTCGGAAAGATTGGAAATCGGGCGACCTTTACTGATGATGAGCGCCAGACCCCGGCCAATGGTCATCACACCTAATGTTACGATAAATGGGGCAATCTTACTTTTGGTGATTAAGAAGCCATTTAATAACCCGAATAGTAATCCTACCAGTAATCCACCTATAATCGGAACAATGAGCGGATATTGGTCTTGTTTGGCTAATAAGGCCGCAACCACACCCGAAACTGCCACTACCGAACCTATAGAAAGGTCGATGCCCCCTGTAATGATGACGAACGTAACCCCAAAAGCCAATAAGGCATTGATAGAAACCTGTGTAAAAATAATTGACCAGTTAGAGAGTGTCAGAAACTGGGGACTTATAAAGCTTAGGGTAAGACAAATCGCTAAAAAAGCAACAAGAATACCGTATTGTCTTAGGTTTTTAATGTATTGCATATTGCATCACTTTTTCCTGGGTAGCTTCGTTTCGTGATAATAAGGCCGTTTGTTTGCCTTTTGATAGGACCAATATGCGGTCGCTCATGCCAAAGATTTCAGGCAATTCAGACGAAATCAGAATCACTGCTAAACCCTTACCCTTTAATTCGTTGATTAATTTATAAATTTCAAATTTTGCTCCTATGTCAATGCCTCGTGTGGGCTCATCTAAAATAATAATCCGTGGTGAAGACGATAAAATCTTCGCGATAACCACCTTTTGCTGATTGCCTCCACTTAGGTACATCAATTTCTGATTAATGCCAGTAGCTTTGATTTTCAGGTTATTTTTCATCTGGTTGGTTAAAGCCTCTTCCCGCGTATCAGAAACAAACCATGAATTTGAAAGGCTCTGCAAAGAAGATAAACTTATATTTTGCTTAACCGATAAATGCGGAATAAACCCTAATGCCTTACGGTCTTCGCTTACATATCCGACACCTAATTTCATAGCGGCTTTAGGAGACGGTACAGCAACTTTTTCCTCATGAATAAAAATCTCTCCTTCATCAAATTCGTCTAATCCGGCTATTGCCCGGGCCACTTCTGTACGGCCTGCCCCTACCAGTCCGGCAATTCCTAATACTTCACCTGATTTTACTTCAAAACTGATATTTTCAAATTTGCCCTTCCGGCTTAAATTAGCAACTCTGATAATTGTTTCACCTGTATTCGATTCTGATTCAGGAAAGATGTCCTCAATTTCTCTCCCCACCATCATCGAAATAAGGTCTTTAATAGCCAATTCCTGTGCAGATTTTGTAGCAATGTATTGTCCGTCACGCAAGACGGTAATTCTATCTGAAATCTGATAGATTTCGTCCATTTTGTGTGAGATATAAATGATAGCCACCCCTTTGCTGGTCAGGTCTCTGATGATGCTGAAAAGCGTAGAAACCTCTTTATCTGAAAGAGCCGAGGTAGGCTCGTCCATGATAATGATTTTGGCATTGTTTGAGATGGCCTTTGCTATTTCTACCATTTGCTTATCGGCAATGCTCAGATGCTTCATTCTGGCATTGGCATCAATATTTACATTCAGGGTTTTAAGTAATTCTGTGGTTTTTTTGTAAATATTGTTTTCGTCTAACCAATTGAAACGGTGGAGTTCTTTCCCTAAAAAAATATTCTGTGCAACGGTTAACTCAGGTACCATCAGTATTTCCTGATGAATCATTGAAATGCCTTTTTTCAGCATTTCATGCACGTTGCTGTGCTGTATTTTTTCACCATCTACAATTATTTCGCCGGAATCAGGTGCCAGTAATCCCATCAGAATCTTCATAAATGTCGATTTACCTGCTCCGTTTTCACCCATAAGTGCATGCACCTCTCCCTTTTCAAGATTAAAAGTGATATTATCTAAAACTTTTACTCCCGAAAAAGATTTGCTAAGATGCTGTACCTCAAGGATTCTCTTCTGACTCATAGATTAAAAAATGGGGTATTCCAAAAACAAAACCCCACACCCTAAATCCCTCTCCCCAACTATGGGGAGAGGGACTTTTACCCCCTTCCCCACAGTTGAGGAAGGGCTGGGGATGGGGTTTTCCAAAGATTACTGGGCTTAAAAAACTTTTGAGAAGCTCTTCATATTTTTGTTACTCTAACTTAAACAAAGTCGCCATCTACATGGGTATCTTTCCAGCTTCTGCTATTGGCCGATTCAATCACGGCTTCACATACCTTCTGGGTTTGAAGCGCTTCTTTAAAGTTCGGTGAACAAGGTGTTCCTGTTTCAAGACTTTTCAGGAAGTCGGCTACCTGATGGATAAAGCTATGTTCGTACCCAATGCCTAAGCCACCAACCCACCATTTATTCATATAAGGTTGGTCGCCATCTGTTACGATGATTGAGCGCCAGCCGCGTACAATTGATTCGTCGCGATGGTCGAAGTATTCAAGGCGGTTCAGATCATGCAAATCCCAACGGATAGAAGCATCTGCACCATTGATTTCAAAAGTATATAAGGCTTTGTGCCCGCGTGCATAGCGTGTTGATTCAAAAAGCCCTAACGAACCATTAGCAAAGTGACAGTGGAAAATACAGGCATCATCAATACCTACCGGTTGAACCTTTCCTGTCAATTGGTGCATACGTTCTTTCACAAATGTTTCAGTTACTGCCGAAACATCGGTAATAGCACCATTCAACCACATTGCCGTATCAATACAGTGTGCTAATAAATCTCCGGTTACACCAGAACCTGCGGCTTCTGAATCCATTCTCCACAAGCCTGTTCCTCCTTGCGGAAGGTCCGCACTGATGGTCCAGTCCTGTAAGAAATTAGCTCTGTAATGGTATATTTTGCCTAATTTACCTGAATCAACAATTTGTTTGGCTAAGGTTACGGCAGGTAGCCTGCGGTAGTTATACCAGACTGTACTTTGCACACCTGCTTCTTCAATAGCCTTAACCATTGCCTCACCCTCTGCCAGATTGCGAGAAAGTGGTTTTTCGCAGAGAATCATTTTGCCTGCTTTGGCAGCAGCAATCGCGATTTCTGCGTGACTATCATTTGGTGTACAAATATCTACGGCATCAATATCATCGCGGGCGATCAATGCTTTCCAATCAGTTTCGATGGATTCATAGCCCCATTGGTCGGCAAAAGCCTGTACTTTTTCGGCGTTTCTTGAACAAACTGCTTTTAATACAGGGGTATATTCAAGTTCCGGAAAAAAGTTTGGAACACGGTTATATCCATTGGAGTGAGTTCTACCCATAAAACCCGTTCCTATTAATCCTATTCTGAGTTGTTTCTTTGTTGACATTATTTAAGTCTTTATATTTTCCAATTCAGTACCAACCGAAGCAGACGCTCGCGACGAAAGTAATGAACTGAAAGTTGAATTTCTTTATAGAATAATTAATTATTAGTCAATTGAAGTTAATACCTTCTGTTTTTAATATATTATCCCTACGGGATATTGAACTCTGAGAGACTTAAAATTTCTACCGATATAACGTCCCTACGGGACTAAAGAATTGAGATTTTATTACTTAATATCCCGTAGGGATGTTATATCGGTAGAAAAAATGTACTAAGATAATTTCTAAGTCCCGTAGGGACGATATATTAAAAGTTCTGCTATTAAAAGTAATTGTACTCGATGAGGTCAATTTTAATATATTCTTAGCAAACTAATCAAATAAAACATTGTCCGTTTTTATTCCACCCATCCATGTTGCTGACGAACTTTTATCATCGCCGCCAGAATATCATTCCATGTTTGTTGCTGGGTCATTACTTCGTTAGAGAACATACAACCATCCCAACAGATATGCTTGAATGCCTTGGTCAATACACCAGACTGGTCACGTAGCCAATATCCTGCATCGTTCGCAATATCCAATTTACCATTCGGGTCTGTTGCCTGACAGTGGCGACCTGTTTTATCATGTGAGCCTGTTCCGTGAACAGTCCCATCATTTTGTGCCACGTGGAAGTCAATCGTCCACGGACGAAGTGCATCTGTCAGTTGTTTTAATCCTTTAAGGAATGTTTCTCTGTCGCCCCATTGAAAGTCTTCAGGTAAAATACGGGCTTCCGGTGCGTTGTAACCTAATAGATAAAGTGTTGTATGAGACATATCGGCCTGAAAACCAATATTCGGGCGACCAACGGCCTCCAGAGTTTCAAGCATGGCCTTCCATGAATGCATGCCCCCCCAGCAGATTTCACCTTCTGCCGCTAATTTTTCGTCATAATCGGCAGCTACATCACAGGCTTCTCTGAACGTATCGGCAATCAGTTTTGAATTACGAACCGGGTCAGCTGCCCAGTTGCCTACACTGCTTGCTGAATCGATTCTGACAATGCCGTGCGGACGGATACCCATTCTACGCAATTTCTGACCGATTTCGCAGGTTTTGCGAACCATTTCAACAAACTGCTTGCGCTCATCTACCGAACCCATCGCAGGGCCACCCCAGATAGGAGCAACCAGACTTCCTATTTCAAGATTATGTTTGGCAACTTTATCGGCTAATCTTTTTACGCCGTCGTCTGATGTATCTAAATCATAATGTGGATCAAAAAGGCCTAAATCAACACCATCGAATTTTACGCCATCTACCTCAGCCGCTGCAGTCATTTCAAGCATGGCATCTAATGAAATCGGTGGCTCTGAATCCGGTCCTTTCCCTACAATACCGGGCCAGGTAGATTTATGAAGTTTGGTATAATTATTTTCCATTGTTTAATAGATTTTGAGATTGTAATATGTATGTTTTAGAGTATCAGATCAGGGTTATTCGGCCCGAAGTGTTTAAGCATCACAATCGGGTCACACGATGAATGGTTGCTTATCACTACGCCTTCAACCGCTGCCTTTTCTGTGATGAAGAACTCATCATTAGTCAGCTGTCCGTAACGGATTAAAGATGGCGTTTCAATATCCCAGACACCCATTTTGCCATGTCCCTGCATCATGATGATACCATAGGCAGCACTATCTTTAATGGTTACAGTTTGTCCCGGTAAAATGGTTAATTCTTTCGCAGAAAACGCTTCTGAACGATAGCAAACCCAGTTTTCTATATACCCTTCTGCTTCCATTTCAGCTACGTCTTTTACCGGTCTTGGAGCCATGAAACGGGTTTCCAAAAGATTCGGGTTTGTATTTAATTCCCAATCAATAACCCCCATCAACTGGTCATAATTACCAATCTGGTCCGGTGGTGTGCCATTCCACAATAACTCTTCAGGAATGATGGCTTCGTTTACCAATGACTGATACATGGCAAATACATCAGATGCCTTTTGCGGCTCATAAGTACACATACTTCCGGGAGCATGTAACATGCCGGGAGGTACATCCCAACCAGTGCCCGGAATCAACGGGAATGCCTGCGAGAACATCGTAATTTTATTATCTCCCTTAGTGAAGTTCATTAAGCATTCTTTGATTTGCTCTTTGGTTGTACCCGGTGCAATACCGAAAAATGTATAAGGGAAATCTCCACCGTGGTTATTTAATTGTGGTGGAAAATAATATGCTTCCGGTTTCCCTAATTGTCCAATTTTGGCAGCCTCTTCGTCATTATGGTGAATATGATGTGGTAATGGGCCCATATTGTCAAAAAATTTCGAATACATCGGCCAGCTTTTATATTCATCCCAAAGACGACTTCCGATTATTTCAGCACCCAACTCGTCTATCGCGTCTTTTAATAATACTCTTTCTCCTTCGTTCAAAACCACAAAACTCAATCCTTCATTTTCTCCTGTAAGCGGGCCGTTCTTGGCTGGTGTGGTTGATGACAGCCAACGCTCATCAATACCGCCACGCACGCCGCCTAATACGTAATAATCATCTGGATGTAGTTTTATTCTTCGTCCGGGAACACAAAATGAACGAGGAACCCAAGTCGGAGCTAATCGTAAAATCCCTTTTCCTTGTTCTAATGCTTTTTGTGCTAAACTTAAATTTGACATAATGTAATTTTGGGGTTGAATGTATTTTGTAGGTTTAAAATTCTATTGCTCGTATTTCTAAATCAAATGAGCGGGTTTCGTAAGGATTCAGAAAAATCAACTCTTTGTTGGCTC
>CBIHRH010000059.1:0-13085 GCA_966212365.1 uncultured Emticicia sp.
CAAATGTATTAGCCCCACCTGTTGTATGAATAAATCTATTGACACCTAATTTAATTTGATTTTGTCCGATAGCAACATTAAATGATAGTAGAAAAAATACAATGAGATTTTTCATAATTCCAGATTAGTTTTGAGGTAAAGTAAGAAATGATGTATTAGGGTAGTTAAGAAAACCATTTCCTATGATAATACCTTTGGTAGAACCATTGGCATTGACCTGTACCTCATGGTTCAGGTACACTTCATCACTAAGCGTTGGAATGCGTCCACAAGCCCAGGTAGTAGTGGCCGTCCAGTTTCCATTTTGTGCAGTTACTAATACATCTCCGGTACTACAACCTGTTGTTCCGGCTACAACTACATTGGCTGTGCTTACATTCGTACAATAGGGGAAACTACATCTGGCGGTAAAAGTATTGGATGGTCCATAAATTTTGATATTGACAGGCGTACCGATTTGCCCTGTAGACCAACTGACTGTCCCATTATCACAGCCAAAGGCATACAAACTAACGTTTTGCCCGTACTTTACAGGTGTTGCACTGACCCCTGCAGATAATGTTACCGTAGGGCACTGTATTACTGTAACAGTAGTGCGGGCAAAACCCCTGTTAGTACATCCACTTACTATACATTGGGCTGTATATTGAGTAGTTACTGTAGGATTTACAGTAATTTGATTAGCAGTCTGATTCACAGGTAACCATACTACATTACCCCCTGTACAACCCGAAGCTGTAAGTACACTGGCTTGCCCTGGATTAACTGCCTCCAGACTCGCAGAGATAGTCGGATGCGGACTACTTCCCACTATCTGCTTCTTAGTACGATTGCCATTGGCATCGTAGGTGAGAAGGGTGGTGGTTTGGGCTATTAGCCAAATAGGATTAGCTATAATAATTATTATATAGATAAATATTCTCATTTGCTATTTAGATTAAAAATTACTTCTCAAGTTTCCACTTCTGACTTGAATTTGGAGTATCAAAAATAACTCCTCTTATTGTATATGGTTTAGCATCAATTACATTACCTGTTATTCTTCCAATTGACGTTGCATTTTCAGTACTTGTTGATCTGTGAGTACTAGCATTGAAATTATAATAGTCGTAGAAAAATGTTGCATCTATACCATTGATACGAAAAGCGGTTCCATTTCCTATTATGTTCCCCCAATTCGTACCATAAGTATCAATTATCATTGTTTCACCAGAACAAGTACATCTAGGATATTTTATTGTTGCATTACCCAGCATATTATTTAATTCTGAAGAAGTTAAAATTCTATCTGAACCATTTCCAAAAAGATATTTGTAGAAAGATTTACCTGCTTCAACCAAAGGAGAACGTTCCTCAACATGTTTTACCATTTTATTAAACATCATTACAAAAGCCCCTGTCATTGCACCATTTGCAAAACCACCTCCAGTTAATTCAGAAGAAATTCCTCCAACTATAGCAGCTGTAGCTATTTTTGAACTGTTTTCGCTAAAACTTTCTCCTATAAAATCTTCAGTGCCACCAGCAATTGCTCCTGTAATAAGGCCGTGCATAAATTTACCTCCTGAAACTTCTGACATCGTTCCTTGCACTAAACCATGGCCAATTATTTTTATAGCTAAGGAATTTGATGAGAATTTAGCTGCTAAATCACCAACACCAGATGTTAGGCTCGCAGAGATTCCTCCTAAAATAGCCCCTTTAAATCCGGATTTTAGAGCACTAACTAATCCACCGCCATTTAACAAAGTACCTGTTACACTACTTGCAAATCCGCCTGCAGCTCCAGAGAGAAAAAGCGATCCACCTCCTGTAAATGCTGCCGCTCCAATACCAACGGCAGTGGCAAGTAAAGGCTTCCAGTTTTCTTGTACAAAATTAACCACTGGCTTAACTACATTGACTACCGCTTTTACAACACTGCTTACTGCCTTTTTTATACTTTTAAATAGCTTTTTAAAGAAATACCCACTCGGATCAGTATAACTCAAAGGATTGTTCTCTACATACGCATACCGATTCAGTGCCTGTAAATCTGTAAAGTCTTCTATGTAAGGGTCTGCCTGTATGAAACGACCTAATATAGGGTCATAGACGCGCCCATTCATGTCAATCATTGCAAAAAGGTCGTAATGCTCATGGTTCGTAAAACCTCTGTCATGAGTTCCATTAAAGGCACTGCTCAATGGTGTCCAGTCTGTGTTTCGTCTTTTCCCCCAGGCATCATAGCTATATTCCTCCAGTAATACTCCTCCATTTCCGGTTAAACCTGAAATTGACCCCAAATGGTCTTTGAGGTAGTACTTCATCTGGGTTGTGGTAGTAGCTCCCTGAGTTTCAGTTACCTGAATCCCGATGCCTCCTACAAAACTGGTAGTTTTGGTTTTACCGGCAGCAAAACTTTCTATCTCTACTAAGCCACCAATGTATAGTTTTGTACGTGTCAGCACGTTTCGTACATACATCTTCTGCATGATACGTTGCTGATCCGGGCCATAAAATACTTCTACCCGTGCGGTATCGTTTGATATTTCTTTTACTTTATTAAATGAGGTAAAAGTTGTATTAATATTGAGGTTGAAAGAGCATTGTACGCTATCGCTATTGGTACGCACATTTAATAACCGATGCGGGCCATTGTTTACGCCACCATACTCATAATAGCCTACATCCGATTTATACGTAATATTTCCGAGTTCATCATAGGTAAGTGAGGTAGCTGCAACATCATTAATCCTGGTAGTGATTAAGCGGTTAATATTATCATACTCAAATGTTTCAGTTTTATTACGCTTTTCGTCTTTGCGTTTAGTCAGATGAGCCATCTCATTAAACTCAAAACTAAAATGCTGTAGTGTAGTGCTATTCAGGTAAGAGCGAATAGATTTCAGATATTGAGTAGCATCTTCGTACTGTTGTTCTGTTTTTACGCCATTACCAAACTCCTGTAATAAGATATTGCCTTTGGCATCCATGGTATTAAGGCGCCAGAAAAGACCATTATTGGCATTATTTCGCAGCTCATATAAATAGCCATAAGTATTGTAAACATTTCTTAGCACTAGTCCGGAGGCAGGATAGCTTAGGGTATTTAACCGGCCTTTTGCATCATAGGTATAAGTAGTAGTAAAACTCTGACTGTTAACGGTAACGACTTCCTGGCTCTTTCTGCCAAGAATATCATAAGCAAACGAATGGGTTGAAACATAACTACTGATACCGCTTAGTTTACCAATGGCTTTATTGCCTGCATCATACGTATTTGTTGTTGTGCCATCGTTATCTACTCTGGTCAATATACGTCCTAATTTATCGTATGTCATCGTGGCAACGTTTCCATTAGGATAAGTTTGTTTAATCAGTTCGCCAAAACCGTTATACTCATACAAATAGGTGCCCATATCAGGGTCAATCATTTTTGTCTTAAAACCTCTGGCATCATATTCATTTGTAATGGTATTTCCTTTGAAATCTTTAATAGTCAATAAATTATCTGCGGCATCATACGTAAAAAAGACACTATTGCCATCATTCCATCTACTTTCTACTACCCGGTCTTTTACATCATCAACATCAGATTTTTTTTGATTTTTAAAATTAAAGAATTCTGTGAGGGAACCTCCATAGAGAGTAGTTGCTGACCTTATGCCTCCTGTCTGAGTCTCTTTCAAAGAGACCAGGCGCCCTAACTCATCCAGCTCTTTCTGGCTATATCCTGTTGACGATTCTCCGTCATAATAGGGGTATGGATTTTTAATGATTTCTCTTACATCAGGTGAGGTGGTACGTGTATAAATATTGTCTGTAATGACCCAGCGGCCATCAAAACCCTTAGATTTTTTCTGGATTTCTCTCCCATACGAATCGAATTGTGCAATAGAAATTTGTCCGGTACTTACCTGGTTATAGGTTAAAAATACGGCCTCTGCAGGGCTTTGGAAATATGTATTACTGGCTTTCCGAAAAACTGTAGCCAGCCACGAACCATCAGGATTTGTCTGCTTGATAAGCCTAGAAAAACCATCATATTCATAAGTGACCACAAGGGCGTTAGGATCGGTTTGGGAAAGCGGCAGACCAAATTTTTGCTCAAAAGTAGCCGTAGAAGCATGCCCTAACGGATTTATGGTTGTTTCAATAAACCGCTTCGTCAATGCATCATAACTGGTTTGAACGCTCCTGTCCTGATAGGTGGTTCCATTCCAGGCATTTGTCGTACTTTGAGTGATATTACCGAAAGTATCATAAGTATAGGTTTTAGTAACCCGGAGTTGAGGGTCAAGATTAGCATCTGAGGTTTCCTGAGTTAATAACCCGGTAATTCCATCATAGACAAAAGTAGCTTGTCTTATAATAGTTGGCTTTCCTGTAGCAAAACGATTGACTGTTGCCTGCGTTAATCTTCCTAATAACCAGGAGGGTATATTATCAGTATAGACATTAACAGTGGAATCTTTAAAACCATTTCCATAATCTACTACTACATAAGTAGGATTCCCATATGAATTGTGTAATTTCCGAACCTTCTGAATTTTATTATTAACGTAATCGTAGGTTATCTCTTCCTTCGCATAGGCATGAAAACTTTTAGCATAGGCATCGTTAGGATAAGAGATTAAAAGAGGAGTATGTTCGGTTTTGGCAATGAAAACATCATTCGAATAAAAACGCTCGGTTTTCATAAGTGTTTCGCCCGTATATTTCCATTGGTCGTCACCTTGTCTATAATAGCGTATATCATAGATACCTGTAATCGTATCTGTTTCAATAATTCTCGAAAAACCTCTGAATCCACGACCTTCTACATTGATAGTGGCTCCAAAATACTTGTATCTTTTGGCTGTTTCATCGCCCGAAGTTGTTTGAGTCTTAATCTTAGAAACTATATATAAGGGTGATTGTATATCAACATTTGGGAAGGTTACCTGTCCGGCTTTTTCATAAAAAGTCGTATTCAGCAAATTATCATAACGAATTTCTGTAGCAAGCCCTGCGCCATTAGTGATTTTCTTAATAGTGAATCCTGCATTCTGTTGTAATTTCTGAACAAACCATTTACTATTGGCAGCATTAAAATATAGCAAATCACTATGAGAGCCCTTTAAGAAATTGCTGACCTGAGGTTTAGGATTCGCTCCGGTATTCTTAAATCTTACTACAGGCATAGCATCAGCTAGTGGAGCAGAAAAATTGAAAACAAATCCGCCTGCATTCAGGTAGGTTCTGTTACTCCCATTAGTTGTTTCATAAAAAGTCAGGTCTATTAACCCATCGGCATTAAAATCATTCGGCAATACATTCGGGTAAGTTGAAATGATGGAGCCAAGTACATCATAAGTAATATGATTGGCCTGCAATTCAAAATCCTTGTCACCTTTGTTGGGAATAATGACTACCTGATTAGTGTTAGGTTTTACTATTAAAATATCGGGAAGATCATCTGCATTTAAGTCAACCAGATTAATTTTATTTGATGAGCCTGCTAACCAGGATTGGTCAAGCATGCTTCTTTGTCCTGTTGTTATGCGAGCCCTGAATTGGTTTTTGCGTGTTGGAGCATCAGCTACTGTTCGACTTGATTCAGTAAAAATCGCTACGTTTTTACCATCTGCTTTGTCAACGATAAAAATATCGGTTAAACCGTCATTGTTGAGATCTTCAAAAAATTCCTCAGGTTCTGCACTGCTGGTCCAACTGGCGTTGTAACCACTAGTGGCAAGGCTACCCTGAACAGCTTCATAAAATAACATAGCAGTTGCCGAATTAGTTGGCAGTTTTACTGCTATCTGCGTTCTGGATAGTATCGGTTTATTGGTACCAGCTTCATAACTTAAATCAATAAAGTCTGATAATCCATCCTGGTTAATATCTGTTATATAGTCATTCCAGGGTGTGCCAGCCATAGTACCCCGTTTTGTATAATAAATACAGGGATACGTATAAGATGCACTCTGAGAGGGAACCGGGGGATTAGAAATAAAAAATAAATAGTTCTCCCCTGCCGGAGAAGGATTCCAGGTAAGAATAATATCATTGATATTGTCTCCATTGATTTCTCCTACCTGAACTCTAAAATCACCCCCATTACTTAATGCAGTAGTACTACCACTTGAAGGCGAATGAGCGAATCCTCCATTGCCATTATTGATATAAAATTGCAGAGAGAAATTAATACTATTAGCCGGAACATCCCAGATGGCAATATCAGTCAGACCATCACCATTAAAATCACCAAACAATCTTTTTTCAGGGGTTGTAGCGGGTACACCTGTTACTTCTGTAGCTGCACTTACGCCTTGTTGCAGATTACTCCAATCGAAGATGGTCGGCTCTAAACATACCTGAGAATTACTTCCGTCGCATTCCTGTATTTGAGATAATAAAGAATATTGATCGAAAATATAGGATAACTTGTATTCTCGTACTAAAGTTGACTGATAGAAGACCTGAACTGACTTTAGTCGTTTCTGGTAAGTGTTTTTTTGTTGATAACGAATACCATAAACGGTAGATTTATCGGGGCGGTTTTCCCAGATAAATTGTACCTTATTGTAAGGAATCAGGCTGCCGGCAGTATTACCTGTATATTCTATCTTATCCGGATAGACCTCTCCTGTACTGGCATTTTGTGTATAAGAAAAGGTCATGTAGTTGCCTTTTCTATCTTCTATTCTATTCACAAGCCATTGATAGGCTACATTTTTTGTTGGATCAACTAATCGGCTATCGGTTGTATTGCCGTATTCAAATATTAAACCTGATTTGGTATAAACTTTAAAATATTGTGGACTTAGCGTAGTGGCATTTTCAAAAAGGACTATTTTACTAAAACTATTTTGCTCGGTGTAGTAAATTGTCTGATCATTACCGTAATTATCATCAAACGGAATAGCAGTATTGATAGATTCCGGAGCTAGTACCAGTCTTTCTCCATCTAAACTAAAACGATCAGACTTATTATAATTAATCCCAACAGAAACGGCTTTCGTTTGCTGATTTACATCCGCTGTCTCATCTTGTGCACGGGTTTTAGAACTTCGGGTAATGCTGGAAAGTCCACTTAAAGACCACCCTAAACCTACGAAACTATTGCCTCTCTGACTATTATAACTAAGTCCTAATTTCGGCTGCAAACCGGCCGTTCCGGCAGGAATAACGAATGGGATATGATAAGTGGCTGAGCCAGCGTCTGATACAGCAAAAGCTCCCTGAGTATATCCAAAATTATCACCAGGAACAAGCGTTTGGGCAAAAAGTCTATTTATTAATAAGAAGCAAAATAAAAAGGCAAATAAATATCTTTTCATATTTAGTGAATAGGTGTTTTCTAAATAAGATGAAAAGATAGTGGCTCTATCAATATGTATTACATTTACTAACTTATTTTTATTATAAGGTGCTTTTTTTCTGCTGAATAGAAAGTATTATTAAAAAATTATTATCTCTTTTTCTTTTCTTTAGTTTTTCTCTGCATTTTATCTTTGCCATTATAATAAATCCTTAGTTATGAGCAGAGAAAAAGTATTAAATGATTATCTTCTTTTGACTTCAATGCGCGCGCGCCAGATATTTGAAAAAGGCTTATTAGAGCAAGAAATAATTAATCTGCGAGAAGATATTATAGCAAAATTCAAATCAATAAATGAGTTTGAGACAAAGTACATTTTTTGGCATACTCATGCAGGCCTAATGACTTATTTGAGTAGACAAGAAGAAGAAACGTTAAACAAATTACAGGCTAACATATATGAAGAAAGAGAGGCTAATGGATTAATTGAACCAGAGCCTAATAATGATGCTGAAACAGAGTTTGTGGTAAAATGGCATATTAATAATAATCTTCAGAGTTTTAAGGATTATAAAATTCTTTCTTTTGAAGAATACAAGGAAGAGTTTGAAGTAAATAGTATAGGGAAATTAAATCTACTAGAATTTGCCAATGAAGAATTGGAAAAAATCAATACCTACATCAATTCACTTCCAAAACCACATACATTAATTCCGGCTAATATTACTTCCCCCATCCGTTATACAAGAAAGATTAGTTTTTCAGATTTTATTTATCAAATGACTAATAATAACTACCAAGTTGATTATTCGACCCTCTATTCTTATATCCAAGGTAGATATTTTGACTATCATGATTTGAGATTAATACTAACACCAATACAATATAAAAGGTATTTAAAGATATGGATAAATAAATACTTAAGTTCTGAAAACAACATTGAAAAAAAGACGGTAAACGAAAGATTTGGTCTTAATTTAGGGTATAACAATGAACAGTTAAAAGAACTTTATAACAATCTAATAGCTCTAAATTTTCTACATTCTTCTACAAACTTGAAACATTTCATAAATGCGTTTAATGGAGAGCCTTTAGCAGTTGATTATAAAGTATTAAAATGGACAAAGCCAACAATAGGAGTAATTTGTGTATCTTATTTAACTAAGAATAACCCTCGATGGAAACATAGTAGTAGTCTATTTGAGCAGGCAAATTATAAACAGTTACTTGGACAAAGCATAGGAGGAAGAATCTATGACGAAATAATAGCACGGCTAAAGAAAATTATTATATAGACCGAAAAAAGTCTATTTGGGTATATATCTATTCTTATTTTCCTTTCCAATATTTGCCCTTGATATATCATTAAAGGGCTTGCAAGTCCATTTTATCAATTACTTATATTGAAAAAAATGGAAAACAATCAAAATTTATTGGCTGAATATTTTCAGCAAACAACAGAGCATTTAGATAGAATTGAAAAACAGCTACTCTCGCAAAAAAGTGTATTTACTTTTGAAGAATTTTGTCGGTATGTCGGGATTTCTAAAAGCTATGGCTACAAATTAACGTCTACAAGAGCCGTTCCTCATTATTGCCCAAATGGTAAAACTCTCTACTTTGAAAAGGCCGAAATAGATAAATGGCTATTACAAAACCCTGTTAAAACTTCTTTACAGCTCCAAAAAGAGGCTAAGGAGGGGCGTTTGAGATGAAAACGTTCAACAGATTGCTTAAGAACTCAAAAGTGCTTGAAAAAGACGAAAATAAGCCTTATTTCTTAAGGACTTTCGTATCAATAGATAATTGGTTATTAAGACGTGTATGATACAGTTAATTTTTGCCTTAACACTAATTACACTGGATTTTCTAGGGGTAGTTCCGTTCAAGATAAATTGAGTTGTATTAGTGAAGTCTACAAGAAAGATGGCAGCGCCTATTTGAAGGCGAATTTAGGCAATTTGAGAGTACTTTGGAATGGGCAGGGTATATTCTTAAGTGGAAGTATATCCAAGTGGTTCTTTGGGAATAATTTGCAATTATTAGATAGTAAAGGCTTAGTAGTTGCAATCGAACAGCTTAGTGATATATTTCATCTCTCTTTTAGAAAAGCTAAAGTTATGCGTTTAGATCTGGCTGGAAATCTTATTACGGATTTTCAGCCTTTAATATATTATCCTTATCTAGGTGATTCCCGATATTATAAACGCTATGTACAATCTAAAAGTATTTATTACAATAATACATTGAGAAAAAAAGTATTCTATGATAAGATTGCTGAATGTAAAAGTAATAGGGAGTTTATGCCGAAAGATTTTTTTGGTAAAAATATTCTAAGGTATGAGTTAAGATACATAAAAAACATAGGTAATCAGTTCAATTGTATAGGTGTGTCTTTAGATGACCTCTGCAATAATGATTTTTATTTATCTCTTATAAATCTGTGGGAAAAAGAATATAAACTTATACGAAAAATTAAAGAAATGGAGCATCCTAATTACACTTTTATAAAGACAAAAAAACAGTTATACCAACACGCAGTTTTACAGTCAATTCAAGCTCAAGGAGGACTTGAAAATGTATTTCAATACCTTAAAGAAAGTAAGGTAAAAGGCGATTTAACAAGAAAACAAGCTTTTGATATTAGACAAGAATATCTTCGAGTTAGTGAGCATCCAGTATTAACAAAAAATAGTGAATTAATAGTCGAGTTAGATAATAAAGTTGATTTCTTATGTAATATGTTAAGAGAAAATTCACTTGATTTTTAGAGTATGTCTATAAAAATTTTGTTACAAAATAAATCGAATTCAGAGGTTATTTTAAGTTGAGTTTTAACAAGACTTAATAGCAAATCGGACAAATCGGACACTATAAAAAAATACGCGCACGCGAAGGAGAAAAATAATAGTTACAAAATGTATTATAGAAATTAATTGAGTTTTGACAAGATTTAAGGGCAAAGCGGACAAACCGGACACTATATAAAAAAATACGCGCACGTGCGCGAGAAAAATATATCTACCAATCGCAAAGACGGATATATTTTAAAATGCTCTATAGTAAGTACTTTTTGTTACCAATTTAGTAACGCTTTGTATTAAAATAAACAGTATATACTTTAGAGATTATAGTGGGAAATTTTTTATTTTTGTATTATCATCAAATTCAAATTTATGACTAAATAAAATTATTAAATAAATAATATTCTGTCGTTTACCTCGACACCTACATCTGAAATCTGGACAATTTCAATTGCAAGTGGGATTAGGGTTAAACGCTGCGCTATGCGTGGCGTTGATTCTATTTTACTTGCAGGGCTTGTCCAGAGCCTCAGATGTGAAATGATCAGCGTTCACGCTTTTTTATTGTTAAACAAATCTGAGTTTCACTAAAATACATAGCACAATGAAGAATTTTTTATTTATAGTTTCCTTATTTTTTTATAGTAATGTTCAATCACAGATAAGAGTAGTTTTAAAAAGTAATCATGTTGTGACCTCAAGCCGGGTAGAATTTACAAAAAATACAGTGCTGATGGATGAATATGATAAAATCAACTCCAAGATTTTTGAAATGGATAAGTCATATATTAAGACGATTGTAGACTCAAGCGGTAAAATTATTGACTTTAAAGACTTAGTATCCTCCAAAAAAAGCATTGAGGAATTAAAAAATAGCTATAACGACAGTAAGGAAACTATCGTTAATCCTGCGAAAAGAGATAGTGTAGGAAAAGTTGTCAAGAAGCAAATAAGTGAAGATAGTCTGAACGTTTTATTTAAAACATTGATTGGTCTTCCAGAGAAAGAAGATAAGATTTTTATTGAAGAGGTTATTACTCTTAAAGATACTGTAAAAAAGGATATTATTTATTTAGCTATTATGGAATGGATTTCTAAAGCATTTAATTCATCTAAAGCAGTCATTGATTTTCAGGATAAAGCTGCTGGAAAAATAATTTGTAAAGGATATTCAGAAAGTCTCCCAACAAAAGGAGTTTTGGGCTCAGATGCTTTGCTAATAGATTTTTCAATGAATTTTACAATAAAGGATGGAAAGTACAGAATCCAAATGTATAATCTCTCTGCAAAAGAAAAACATTACGATTCTGCTACCATGTCAGTTATACAAGCTTTAAGTACTACCCCGAGCACTCGTAACGACCCATACCCAATTGATATTAATAAAATAAATCATGAATATAAGAATAGCAATGCCAATAGTCGGTCTAAAGAGAAGTACTCTCAAAAAGTAGTAGTACGAGCCTATATTGTTCTTAATAGCCTTTTAGATTCTGCAAAGTCTTATATTGAGAAATCCATTAAAGAACAAAATAGGGACTTTTAAAATAAAAAAGGCGCGCGCTTGTTCAATTCAACATTTGTATAGAAAGTATGATGTCAATAAGGGGAGAAGGAAAGACGCTTAAAAAAGCAATAAAGATTTGTGAGCAATAATTAGAATTTCTGACAGTTTTTTTTCTGACAAAATTGTGACAGTTTTTAGAAAAACAACAAGAAAACAAAAGCAAACAAGGGAAATAAAAAAGAGTGTAAACGGCTTATTATTAGCTATTTACACTCTTTTTGTTTACTTCTTATTTAGCACTTTTTTGTGCAATTGGTACCGGGGACGGGAATCGAACCCGTACGAGCGTTTCGGCTCACAGGATTTTAAGTCCTGCGTGTCTACCAGTTCCACCACCCCGGCGGATGGTGTGTGGGCGGCTAGCCCTTTTTTGAAAAAAAAAGCACCTTTTAAAGGGTGCTGAACTTTTCAGAGCGGAAGACGAGTCTCGAACTCGCGACCTTAACCTTGGCAAGGTTACGCTCTACCAACTGAGCTACTTCCGCTTATCACATTCATTTGGTGTTGAATGGGACTGCAAAGGTAGCAGGAGTTTTTATATATGTCAAGCCCTCAATGAAAAAAAATCAATATTTTTTTTGTCCTCAGATATAAATGACTGATTATAAGATTCTTTAAGACTAAACTTTTTTTGAAAAAAATCTTACAAATAGTTTAGCCTAAAGCCATAAACAAGCTATATCTACAATTTTTCAAGGTTTTATAGGTAATAGTTTTTGAACATCTGTACTTTTGTGGAAAATTACGGATGGAATAGATATGAAAATTGATTTTGAAAAATCACCTGATGGACTCGTACCGGCTATTATACAAGATTATCAGACCGGCAAAGTATTGATGCTAGGCTATATGAACGCCGAAGCCTACGAAAAAACCCAACAGGAAAATATTGTTACTTTTTTTAGCAGAAGCAAACAAAGACTCTGGACAAAAGGGGAGACCTCAAATAATTTTTTGCATGTAAAAGAAATTCTCGTTGATTGTGATGGCGATACGATTCTGATTCATGCCTCACCTGATGGTCCTACCTGCCACACAGGGGCGGATACCTGTTTTAGTGAGACGAATAATGGTGATTATAAAAAGATTCTCTTTGTGAATCATTTAAGAGAAGTAATTAAAAGCAGAAAGCAAAATCCCACTGACGAATCATATACGAGTCATTTGTTCAGAAAAGGTATTAATAAAGTAGCACAAAAAGTAGGAGAGGAGGCGGTGGAGCTAGTGATTGAGGCTAAAGATGATAATAAAGAATTATTTTTGGGTGAGGCTGCTGATTTATTCTATCATTATTTAGTACTTTTAGAACAGAAAAACTACGAGTTTGATGAAGTACTCGATGTTTTGATAAAAAGACATGCCCCTCGTCCGTAAAGGCCACCCCAGGAGGGAATGTTAGTACTAACTCTAAACCTGATCTCCTATG